>NZ_JACJDN010000194.1:0-6465 GCF_014163565.1 Pseudoalteromonas sp. SR45-5
TTTTTACTTTTAAGGAGCTTTTCTGCATATTGATAAAAATAGCGTCGATTATGAAGCCCTGTTAAATGATCCCTATGCGCGCTTTCTTTAATATCTGAAATTAACGATAGTTGCTCCATTGTTTGAAGTACTCGACAATGAAACTCCTCATTCATAAATGGCTTTGTTAAAAAGTCATTGGCGCCATATTTGATAAATCGCGCTGATAGGCCATGTTTCCCCGCGCCCGACAAGCCAATAATTGCTAAGTCGTCTCGGCCTCTAAAGTTACGTACCGCTTTAACAAGTTCAAAGCCATCCATAGAAGGCATAGCGTAGTCGGTCATAAGTAGCTTTATATCAGGATTAGCTTTTAATATTTCGAGTGCTTGTTGTCCATCGTGGGCATCTGTCACATCAAACAATTGCTTTTCAAGCATTTGCTTCATTAACGAGCGGCTCAGTAATGAATCATCTGCTACTAATGCTTTACAACCTTGGTTTCTTAGCAATTGCGCAACGAGTTTAACGGCGTAATGGTAAGAGTCGCGATTATCTTTAATAACATAATCAACGACACCTAATTCAAGCATTTGTTGGCGCTTGTACTCATCTATTTTTGAGGTTAAAACAACCGTAGGAATCTTTTTAGATAAAGTATATTTTGCGACTTCACCGTGAGGAGCATCTGGCAAGGTTAAATCAACTAACGCAAGCGTGTAGTCGTATTTTTCTACGTAAGTGGCACATTCAGCTAAAGACCAAGCAAAATCGATTGCCACATCAAGGTATTGTGCAGTTAAGTGGCGAAGTACCTGCTGCACTACTTTACTGTCTTCAACCACTAATACTCTTTGCATAAAGCTTCTCTTTACCTTTAATTAGTTTTACCACAAAACGACAAATACCACGCAATTACTGCAATAGCATTAGTCATAAACATCCGGTGTAGAGTGCACTTATGTGCTTGAAAGCGTAATCCGTTAGATTTTTTGGTGATAGCCTGTATAAAAAATCAATACAAGTAGGCCGCAATATACCTGAATTTTGCAATTAACTAAATAAAGAAAGTAAATCCAAAATAACTATAAAAGCGATTAATACGCGCCTTTCAATGTATTAATACCTTACTTAACCAGTATTATCGGCCACTAGTCTCAATACTTTTGTTATTTAACTCATTTTTATCTTTAATGATGTATCAACAATAATAAGGACACCTAATGAAGCTTAGTCGTATTATCAGTTTACCGATAACCGTTATTGCATTAATAATCAGTACAAGTACACTTGCCGATAACCAACGTCGTATTGATGTAGACAGCAAAGTTGTTACTCAACATAAAGCTAAAATTAATGGCCAGCGTTTTAGTTATACCGTAGCTACAGGCACACAACCTGTATGGGATGATAAAGGCGACGCGGTTGCTACACTACAATACACCTACTACACACGTGACAAAGTTGACGACAGGACAGCTCGCCCATTACTTATTTCATTTAATGGCGGGCCGGGTTCGGCTTCTGTATGGATGCACCTTGCTTATACTGGGCCTCGTGTATTAAAAATTGATGATGAAGGCTATCCAATTCAACCATACGGGGTAAAAGACAACCCATATTCTGTTCTTGATATTGCCGATATTGTTTATGTAAACCCTGTAAATACAGGCTATTCTCGCGTACTTGAAAACGAAAAAGGCGAACTTCCTTCTAAAGCCCAACAAAAAGAAATGTTTTTTGGTGTTAATGCCGATATTAAATACCTTGCTGAGTGGTTAAATACCTTTGTAAATAGAGCACAGCGCTGGCGCTCGCCTAAATTTTTAATTGGTGAAAGCTACGGTACAACACGTGTATCTGGACTCGCTCATGAGCTTCAAAACAGTCAGTGGATGTACATAAACGGTGTTGTACTCGTATCACCTACTGACATTGGTATTAAGCGCGACGGCCCGATTAAAGCCGCTAACCGCCTACCTTACTTTGCAGCGACTGCTTGGTATCACAAAGCACTTAAAGCCGATTTACAAGTTAAAGATCTAGATGAGTTATTACCTGAAGTTGAAGAATTTACTGTAAACGAGTTAATCCCTGCGCTTGCTAAAGGTGGCTTTATTAATGCTGATGAAAAGCGACGCATAATTACAAAAATGGCGCACTACGCAGGCTTATCAGAAAAGTTTGTTGAGCAAAATAACTTAGATATTCCAACTCAATTTTTCTGGAAAGAGCTACTACGTGAACGTGGTCAAACTGTGGGTCGCTTAGATTCTCGTTATTTAGGAATAGATAAACGAGGCGCAGGTGAATCCCCAGACTACTGGGCTGAACTTACCTCTTGGTTACACTCTTTCACTCCTGCAATTAATCACTACTTACGTGAAGAGTTAAACTATAAAACTGATGTAAAATATAACTTATTTGGTAATGTCCATCCATGGGATAGAACCGGTAATAATACAGGCGAAAATCTACGTTTAGCAATGGCACAAAACCCTTACTTAAACGTGATGATCCAGTCAGGATACTTTGATGGCGCAACCAATTACTTTGACGCTAAATATACGTTATGGCAATTAGACCCAAGCGGTAAAATGAAAGACCGTTTGAGCTTTAAAGGCTACAGAAGCGGACACATGATGTACCTTCGCCACGCTGATTTAGAAAGCTCTAATAGCGATTTACGTGACTTTATACAGCACGCTTTACCCAAAAAAGGGCAAGCGGCTAAATACTAATATACCTAAAACAAAAAATGGCTCTTTAAGAGCCATTTTTTATGTGCGTTTTTCATATCGTAAACAATAGCTTTTAAGTTGTGTGACTACATCGTTAAAGCACTCTTCCAGCTGCTGTATATAATCACCTTTAACTATTTCACTCTCTGCCTGTGTTTCTATCTGTTGGCATATATTTGCCAACTCAATAGCCCCCACAGACTTTGAAGACGACTTTAATGCATGAGCCTGAAAAGCTAAATCAACATAGTTTTTACTTTTAGCATACGCGTTAGCTAATTTAATTTGCTCCCCTGCTGTTTGTAAAAACGCATTAAATACCATGCAATGTACGCTAGGATCATCACCAAGCATTGCTTTTAGTAGCGTAATATCTAATTGATCAAAACTATCTGAAGCTATATTTTCACCATCTGATTTTTCTGAACGTGTATTGACCATAGTTTGAGAATGCTCCATCAATAACGACTTTAATTTAACAAGCTCAATAGGCTTTGTTAAAAAGCCATTCATTCCACAAGTATAACAATTATCTATGTTGTTTTTGGTAATGTTGGCCGTAATTGCAATTATAATCAGTTCATCAAAATGAGTGTTTTCGCGTATTTTTTTGGCTAACCCTAACCCATCGAGTAAGGGCATTTGAATGTCGGTTAGTAAAATATCAAAGCGTTTATTTTGTATGGCCTCCCAAGCTTGCTCACCGTTACTTACAAAAGTAGAGCACACTCCAAGCATAGTTAATTGCTGTTTTAACACTTGCTGATTTGTAACTTGATCTTCTGCCACTAAAACCTCAAGCGTAGGAAGCGTTACCGCATTTAAGCTTTGCTGTGTTATTTGAGGGGCTTGCACTTGTGCTGGCAAGTCAGTTTGATCAAAACTGTTAAAGTTTAGCGTAAAACAAGAACCTTTGTGCTGCTCGCTTTGTGCGCTCAAAGACCCTTGCATACGCTCTACCAGCTGCTTAGTTATCACTAAACCAATACCGGTTCCATTTACTTTACTGGTTTCAGCGCCTAAGCGGTCAAAAGGTTTAAATAGGCGAGAAATGTCATCTGGAGAAAATCCACATCCGGTATCTATTACATCTATTTCGCATTGTTTATTACTTAACACCCGACAATTAATATTAATACTGCCATTTGGTTTGTTGTATTTAATCGCATTTGAAAGCAAGTTAAGCATCACTTGTTTAAAGCGGCGCTGATCAATATAAATACTCAGCCCTTCTAAGGACTCAAAACCGTGAATTTGCAGTGTTATTGATTGCCCTTTAATAAGCTCAGTGACAAGCTCTACTGACTCTTCTAATATGCTTTTAATAGGCACATAAGAAAAACTAAACTGCATATTACCCGACTCAATAGCTGTTAAATCAAGCACATCGTCTATGAGTAATAGTAAATGTTCTCCAGCTTGATAAATGCTTTTCGCGTTTTCTTTTTGTACTTTATTAGCATTCTCATCATATCCATACAGCTGGGCTAAGCCTAAAATTGCATTTAATGGAGTTCTTAATTCGTGGCTCATACTGGCCATAAAATCTGACTTTGCTTTACTTGCAGACTCAGCTTGAATTCGTAATGCATTTAATTTTTGATGGTTATTCGCAACCTCATCAACCATATTATTAAATGCATTTATTACACTGCCCACTTCATTTTGTTGTTGTTTATCTATATGGCAATCAAAGTCGCCTTTGGCTAAACGTGAAAACCCAAGTTTTAGCGTCCTCAACGGCGATGTAACCCTGTAATCCACCAGCCAAGCCAAACCTATAAAAACGATAACTAAAATAATAAATTGTATATATATTAAGGTGTAATGAAGTTTTGAAGATTCGTTAATTTCATTAGTAAAATTAACAACCAAGCTAATATTAGCCAGCGGTTTGTCTAAAAATATCACCTGTTGAGATAACAGCATGTCGCCGTTTTCATTTGCTCCAACCCAATTCTCAAGCGGATACAATTGATTTTTTGAATCAACATCAACAATTTTAATACTTTTCCAATTAGGGCGAGTTTGAAGTTGACTGTCTATCTCTTCATATAGCTCTGCATACTGCCTAGTTAACAACGGAGTCGTTATAGAAGTCGATAACTGCGCTAAAGAACGCTGAGCAGCCTTTGAAAGGCCATCGTTTACCCAACGCGCTTGTTCAGGTAATGCGTAAAACATAAAAAGACATGCCATAAGCAGGCCACAAAGCAATACAACAATAAAGCTTTGCGCCCTTAAACTACGAAACCCTCTAATTTTCAACATAAAATGAGCGCAAGCCCCACTGAGTTAACTGCTGATACTCTGCTAAAGTTGCAATACTAGGTTTAATAATTGGGATACCTGCAAGTAAATGTTTATGCTCTGCGTTTTGCCCTATATCTAAAATAGCTTGTTGCACTTTTAACTGTATTGCAGCATCAACCCTTGGGTGGGCGACAATTGGGTGGCGACTAATTTCACGCGTTTTATAAAGAATTTTGAGTTTGTTTTGTAAGCTTTCTGGTTGTTGTTTAAATGTGCCCATTACACCACCGCCCGCCATTGTTGAGTGCAGTGCTACATTTAAATATACCGATGGATGAGTTTGGACATATACAGGCTTTATTGTTAGCCCGTATAACAATGCTAAATCAGCTCTCATTAATAATGACGCACCTAATGCGTTAGGTGCAGGGAATGCTATTTCAGCGCCCTCTAGTTGGCTTAAATTATCAATATCACTGTCTTTGTTTACGAGCAAAATACCTTGCAGCTTTCGCCCTGCATCTTTTATTAGTGGTAAATACCCCTGTTTTTCGTATGCTACAACACTATGCCATGGGTTCATGTATGCAAAGTCGTACTCGCCATTAGCAAAGGCTTTTTCAAATACAGGAATAGACTCAACTGTAATTAGCTTTATTGTTACCCCTGTTTGCTTACTTACTTGTTTTAACAAAGGTTGCCAAATAGTATTTAGCTTTTGCGGCTCGTATTGCGGCACTACACCAAAGGTATATTCTTGAGCTAATAAGAATGAGCTGTGTATCAAACATAATATAGCCACTAAATACTTCATCAATTCTCCAAATAATAGCGTGTCATTATTGCTTAAGCGTAGTTAAAGACTACTCAACACACCATTAAATTATTATATATTCGATATTTAGCATTGACCTGCTTTGATTACAGGTAGTTTTGGAGTGTATTTTTTATGTGTGAGCATTTGGTGCAAATTCATAAATGTGTTGTAAGTACTTTTCAATCCAACCTTATTGCTTAGCCAAGTAGGTATTGCCCCATCAGGCAAAGCATATACTTGGTATTCAATATCAAGGCGGCCTTTGTCCTCACTCAGTAGCCAGCGTGCATTTAAAGTAGTAATTCTTATAACACCATCATTTTGGGGCAGCTCATTAGGGCGCGCATTAATAAGCAATTGGCTTTTATTTGCAGTTAACTGTGAATAACAAGAATGAGTAATGCTATCTCTATCTCTAACAGGCCAAGGAGAATTAAAATAACTGTACACTAAATTTTCTGATGGGCTTATGTGCTTAATAACCTTTACCTGAGATATATTTTCGAGCCATTGGGGTGCGGCATCGGTATCACTAAGTAATTCTAAAAACTCATTGGTGGATACGCCTTTCACGCTCATCTGCGCTTTTACTTCAAAGGTATTATCACTGTGGCTTTGATAATACACACTTACGCCATTTTTGTTTTTATACAAATGCCATATGGGCTCAGCGTA
>NZ_JACJDN010000195.1:0-6414 GCF_014163565.1 Pseudoalteromonas sp. SR45-5
TATATAAAAACACGTCCTTATTGTTTGCACATTTACTACACTTTTTAACGTTTTCGTAAGGAAATGTCAGTGAGGGTAATGCTTTGTAAATCATGAAATTAAAATAGAATGTTTGGGTCATAATGGAGATATTAATAATAAGGAATAACCTTAATGACCAACTCCCTTTTAAAAGCTGCATTACCCTTAAGTCTAATTACTATTTTGTCGGGCTGTGGCTCTGACGATAGCTCAAGCTCTACAGGTTACATCCAATTGTATAACGGCTCTTACAATAGCCCATACACACGTTTGTTTGTTGAAGAAACAGAGCGCTCAGGCGCTGATTTTGCTGATGTAACTACTCGCCATAACTACAGCACAGACACTTATGATGTAAGTTTTGAGTACCTAGATGCTAACGACAGCTATATAACAATTAGCGATCAAGAAATTTCTATTAAGGGTGACAAAACACAGTTAATAGTAATGAGTGGTAACTTTGATGAACCTACATTTACAGAGCTTAGCGTACCTATTACAAGCGATACGGGTGAGTTTAACTTAGGGTTTTATAATATTGCAGGAGAGGACACTAACTACGATATTTACTTAGCAACTGATGATGGTGTATTTGAAAGCGCGACACTTTTCTCATCAGCTCAATATTTAAGTGAGTTAGATCTGCAAAGCGTTGATGAAGGTTATTACACTATTTACATAACAGAAGCGGGCAGCAGTGATGTTGTGTACGAGTCGTCATCTGTTTATTTATACGATGAAGCAAGTTATGTAGCAATGATCCGCCCAAGTTATGCAACAGAAGAAGGCGGCATTACGCTTGATGTAGTAACCGATAATAACTACGTTACTGAGCTTAAACACCAATCTGCTCTGGGGCAATTACGTTTTATAAATACCGTTGATGACTACTCGCCAGTAAGCTTTTCTGCTACACGCGGTACAACTGTAAACACAACAAATACAGTCGCTAGTGACTCTTATACCGATTATGTTGAACTTTCGCCTAATAGTTACAGCGTAGCGATGTACGACGAAGAAGGTACAAAACTAGCTGATAACTTTTTAATGACGCTAGAGCGCGAGCAAAGTGCGGTGGGTATTTTTTATAACGACGCAGATAACGGTTTACGTATGATGAGCGTTGAAGAAAATCTAACACCAAGCAGTTACAGCCATACGGTATCGGTTGTAAACCTAATTGAAAGCTACGCAGGGCAGTCGGTTTCAGATGTAGATGTGTACTTTACACTTAACGGCGAAACGGTAGACGACACCAGTAACGTAGTCGATGGCCTAGATAAGTATGACCAAGAAGAGCAGGTTGTAGATAACGAAATTTACACGGTTTATGTTGTTTACGAAGACAACGGCCAGCAAATTGTGCTTATTCAACAAAGCGATATGGACTTTACACAAGAGGGTAACTACATATTGATTTTAGAGCATGATGAAACAACAAGCTCTGGTTATAAGATGACCCTAGAGCGCACTATTACCGATAGTGTTGAATAAACCTAAACATATTAAGTAGCATAAAGCCTAAGCACTTTAAGTACTTAGGCTTTTTTATTGAACAAAATTTACCTACTCATTAATAATTAGGTACACTCAGGGCATAATAATTAATAAGAGTGTGCCATGGATGATTTAGTTGGGTTAGCCGTCATAGTAATACTGGTTGTAGTTGCCGGTGCTATTTGCGGCTTAATTGCGCTAGTGCAGTTAAATGCATTAAAACAAGAAGTTGCTGTTTTAAGGGCCAAAATAACACATCTACAAACACATAAATCGATATCGCAAAGTGAACCTCAAAGTGAAGCATCTACGGCTCAGGCAGCGATTTCAATAACAGAGCCAATTGCTCATAAAGCACAGCCAAGCTTAATGTCCCAAAACGCGTCGCCACCTGTAATAAATCAGCTATCAGCACCTCCTAAAAAAGCCAAACCAGCTGAAGCATCAGCCATAGAATTACTATTTAATAAATTGCGCGCAGGGTTTGAAGAGAACTGGATGACCTGGATAGGCGCAATAGCGCTTGCGTTTGGGGGCATATTTTTAGCTAAATACAGCCTAGAAGCGGGATTACTATCACCTGTAATGAGGCTGAGTTTAGGTGGATTATTTGGGCTTAGCTTAATTGCAGCCGCAGCTTATTTACACCATAAACGCATTGTATTTGAAGGCTTTAATAATTACATACCCGCAGCGCTTGCAAGCGGCGGGTTTATTACCTGTTTTGCTTTAACGCTTTTAGCTTACAGCAGTTACGACATGCTGAGCCCTACCGTGGCATTTTTTGCGTTAGCTATTATAGCAATTAGTGCAAGCGCGATGGCGCTTAGGTTAGGCCCGCTATTGGCCGTGCTTGGTATTATTGGCGCTTACAGCGTACCAATATGGGTTAGCACTGGCAGTGGTAACTTATTTGCGCTGTTAATGTATATTGGCTTTGTAAGTTTGTCGGCTGCGTTAGTTGCACATAAAGTACAACGTATTTGGCTATGGTATTTACTATGGGTTGGGCACATTGGCTGGTATTTAGTTGGTTTTACGCTACTTAAAGCTAATACCGTTTGGTTAATGGGGGCATTTGCTTTACTTAGTATTGTAGGGTTAATTGCTATACCGCGCTTAGGTCTAAAACTAAATGTTATTGAACATCGCCCGCACAGTTTAAAACGCTTAATTAAAGTGCTTCCAGATCATGCATTACTACTCGCTTTTATTGCGCCCTTAATATTTACTATGTTGATCAGTCACTTTGATATGCAGTGGCAAGCAATCGGCGTGTTAAGTATTGTATTGGTGTTGTTTTTAGTCCTTAAAAATAGCCGTTGGGATATTTGGCAGGGCGTAGCTTTAGTTATTTCAACGCTATTAGTATTAGGCGCTGAGCGCACGCATCTTTCGCCAAATCTATATGATGACGCCCTCTTTGTATTCAAAAATGAGTATGGTTTGGGTTTATTACTCGGGTTGTTACTTACCGCTTTTGGGCTCTATTACGGTAAAAAACAGATTAAGCGTTTAGCGTTTCATATTACGGGGGCATTTAGTGCATTTGTAATGATAGCTACTTTATATACGCTTATTCCTAATTCTGCGTTAAGTACTGCATATCCACTTTGGGCCGTTGCATTGTTTGTAGTGGCGGCTATTTTAATAAAGCTCGCGCAGCATAATACAACGCTATTTCAGCGTTTTACTTATTGGGTAGGGGCTAATGCCAATATTACGTTAGCAGTTACCATGCTATTAAGTGACAGCGGCCTAACCATTGCACTGGCTGTACAAGTATTACTTATAAGCGTACTTATAAAACGCTATAACGTGCCTATGCCGCATTGGCCTATAAAAGCCTTAGTTGCTGCGTTATTACTGCGCTTAACGCTTGCGCCTTGGACACCAAGCTACGATGCGTTAACGGTATTTGGTTTGCATTGGAGTATTGTGGTTTATCCGTTATGTATCGCGTTATTTTTTGCCGCAGCTAAGTGCTTTGACTCATCAAAACTTAAAATATGGCTCGAAGGTGCAGCCCTTCATTGTTTAGCGCTTTTTATTACTACCGAAACAAGTTATCAGCTAGTAGGGCATTATCCGCAATTTGATTCACTTAACTTTTACGAACAAATACTCCTTACCTGTAACTGGCTGGCATTAGGGTGTGTGTATTTACACAGAGCAAAACTTGCCGGTACTTTAGCTAAGTTATATAAAGTGGCGGGTTTTGCACTTGCGGGGTTAGCAGGGCTTTTTGCTATTAAAACACTACTTGACGATAACCCATTATTTGAATCACTTTACATAGGTGAGCTGCCAATATTTAACTGGTTATTACTATTGTGGTTAGTTCCTGCAGGATTAACGCTTTGGCTGGCCAAGCTTGTAAAACCAATAAATGCTAAAGCTACGCCATTTATATTGGCCGTTGCGGGTGGCTTTATATTATTGGCAATAAACAGCTTTATTCGTCAGTACTGGCAAGGTCCTTATATTTACTTATCCAAAGGGGCGAGCAATGCAGAGCTTTATAGTTACTCTGTTATTTGGTTAGTATTGGGTGCGGGTACTGTTATTTTTGGTCATTTAAAAAATCAATTATTAATACAAAAAATAGGCCTAGGCATACTAGCTGCAGTTATTGTTAAAGTGTTTTTAATTGATATGGCTAACTTGGAGGGCTTACTTAAAGCGCTTTCGTTTATTGGATTAGGGCTTTCGTTGGTGGGGTTAAGTTGGTTGTTCCAAAAGCTTAGAAGCCGAGTAAATCCAGTTTAATTTTATGAACACTTTATAAAGCAAAGCCCAGTGAAGATACTGGGCTTTTTGTTTTACGCTATTACTTGATAGCTTTTAACTAGAACACTTTTAACTAGAACACTTTTAACTAGATCACTATGTACTGTGATTAAGCAGTGCCTTTAGTTTGCCCGGTTTAATTGGCTTACTTAAATAATGAATATTAGCGGCTTTGGTTTCTTGCTTAAGCTCGGTGTCGCGCACGGCGGTAATTAAAATAGCAGGGACTTGGCTTTGCCAAATTTCGCGCAGGGTTTTAATTAGCGTTATCCCATCGCAGTCATTGCCTAATTGGTAGTCCATTAAAATAACATCGGGTGCACCGTTTTCTTTAGCATGCGCCAGTACATTATCTACGTTATCAAAAAGGGTGTAATTAGCTTGCCACTTTTTAAGTAAGCTTGCCATTGCTGCTAAATTTTCAGGGTCGTCGTCTACGGCAACAATATTAATTGCTGCACGGTTTTCTATTAGGCTGTTTGTAGTACTTTTTTGTTGTACAAACTGCTCGTCACCATAAGGTACCTCAATGCTAAAGCGGCTACCTTTATTTGGTTCAGAATGCACATCAAGCGGCAAACTTAATAAGTCAGCCATACGTTTTACAACACCTAAGCCTAAGCCTACGCCTTTGTTATCGCCCGACTCCACACGGTAAAAGTCGTTAAATATTTTGGCTTGCTCTACTTCGCTAATACCGGGGCCTGTATCCCATACTTCTATTCGTAAATTGTGCTTTCGGTTCCTGCAGGCAATTAATACACGGCCATTGTCGGTGTATTTAACTGCATTAGAGACCAAGTTTTGAATAATTCGGCGCAAATAGGTTATATCGCTGTGCACAATTTGTTGGTTTGAACGCACACTAAGCTTAAGGCCTTTATCACTTGATAAAATAGCGTATTCACTTTGCAGTGGCGCTAAAATATCTTCAATATAAAAGTGGCGAGGGGTAGGGGTCATAGCGCCTTGCTCAAGCTTAGCTATTTCAAGCAATGCCGACATTAAATGCACGGTTGAATCGAGACTGTCGCCTAACTTTTCAAAGCTGTTTTGGTTAGTGCTGTCGAGTTGCTTTTCGTCAATGGCGGCAAGGTATAAACGTGCTGCATTTAACGGTTGTAAAATATCGTGGCTCGCCAGTGCTAAAAAGCGCGTTTTACTGTCGTTGGCTTGCTCTGCTTCTCGTTTAGCTAAAGTAAGTGCTTGCTCAGTTTGTACACGGCTATCTATTTGAGCTTGTAAGTCTTTATTGATAGTTTGCACTTCTTGAGTACGTGCTTCTATGCGGTTTTCAAGATCCATGTTTACTTCTTCAAGCGCATTTTGCGTACTTATGTGGTTTGTAATATCTGAAAAGCTGGTAACAAATCCGCCATCGGGCAGCGGATTACCAATCATTTCGTATACTTGGCCATTACGACGGTGGCGAATAAAATGATGCGAGCTGCCATATTTTAAATGCTGTACACGTTTTTCTACTTGGCGTTCTATTTCACCAGGGCCACATTCACCACGGTTAGCGTTGTATCTAATAATGTCTTCTATGGGTTGGCCTACTTCTAAAAAGCCTTCAGGGTAGCCAAACATTTCATTGTAGCGTTTGTTCCATGCAACGAGTTTTAAATCTTTATCAACAACTGAAATACCGTGGCTTAAATTTTCGAGTGAGGTAAATAACAGATTTTGATTAAATTGCAACGCTTGTGTGGTTTCGTCAAAAAAGTTTACAACTTCTTCAAACGCCATACGTTTACCCGACGATACCGTATGTATTAATGCTTGCGCTGACGATGCACCAAGCACGCCTGTTAACGCGCGTTCGCAGTAGGCTATAAATTCAGGCTCTGGGTGTGCGTTGTTATCACTTAAATGATGGGCGAGTGCGTAATGGGCCAGTACTTGTTGGCTGCGCTGAATACCTAGAAATGTTTGCAGTAGTATTTTAAAGTCGTAAACGGTGGCTTTTACGTCTTTATTTAAGCGCCTTGATAAAATAGCCTGATCTTTAGGGTTAACAAAAGCAGCGGCCTGAATTTTATCAATTAAGCGCTCCTCAGCCCCAAGTGAAAAACTAATATAACAACCAATATTGGCAAACAAAGC
>NZ_JACJDN010000196.1:0-6408 GCF_014163565.1 Pseudoalteromonas sp. SR45-5
TTGTAAGTTTTTAAAATCAAACAAATCAGCATCAGCTAAGTGTGAAGGCACGACGTTTTGCATTGCTGTAAAAATACTCTCAATACGGCCTGGGTGCTCAGCATCCCATTTAGCGAGCATTGCTTTTGTATGTTTACGCTGTAGGTTTTCTTGCGAACCACATAGGTTACACGGAATAATTGGATAACCTTGTGCAAATGCGTATTGGCTTATATCGCTTTCTTTGCAGTATGCAAGTGGGCGAATAACCATATGCTCGCCGTTATCACTCATTAATTTAGCCGGCATACTTTTTAGTTTTCCACCGTAAAACATATTTAAAAACAACGTTTCAATCATGTCGTCACGATGGTGCCCAAGGGCTATTTTAGTTGCGCCTAACTCATTTGCTGTGCGGTATAAAATACCACGACGCAGTCGTGAGCAAAGTGAACAGGTTGTTTTACCTTCAGGAATAATGTCAGTAACAATGCTGTAGGTATCTTCTTCTACAATTTTGTATTCTACATTTAATTTATCAAGATACAGGGGTAAAACGTGCTCAGGAAACCCTGGTTGTTTTTGATCTAGGTTTACAACAACGAGATCAAACTTTATAGGTGCTACACGTTTTAAATGTTGAAGCATTTCAAGCATTGTGTAGCTGTCTTTGCCACCTGATAAACACACCATTATACGGTCACCTTCTTCAATCATATTGAAGTCCATAACGGCTTGACCAGTTTGGCGACGTAAACGCTTTTGTAGCTTATTTAAGTTAAATTGAGCTTTAGCTTGATCTGAGTGTGACAATTACGCCCCCTAGTAAATCAATACAGCAAAGTTATTTGCTAAAAATAAAGGGGCGTATTATACCCAAACCACCTGAATATGCGAGTTTAGGATGTAATTAAACACGGTATTTTTAGCAAGTAACAAACTGGATGTTACTTGCTAAATTTTTAATTAATCTAGTTTCTTTGCCATCGGGCTTACGTAACCATCGGGCTTAAGTGCTAGTACATCGCAGTCAAGGCTATCAATTACATGCTCTGCTGTATTACCTACTAAAGCGGCACTTAAGCCTGTACGACCAACGGTACCAATAACAACTAATTCGCTATTTAACCGCTTAGCTACATCAGGGATTACATCCTCAGGTAGGCCTTCTTCAATAAAACATTGCTCTTGGCTTAAATTAAACTCAGCAGCAAGTGCATTGGTTGATTCAATGTGGTGTTTTTTAACTGATTCGTTATAAAGTCCAGGGTTAAACTCAGGAATTTCGATTGCTATATTTATGGGCGTTGCAGGATAAGCATTAACTAAATTAAGTTTTGCGTTGGCAAGTTCACATAAAAATTGTGCGTCTTTAATTACCCGTTTATTAAGTGCTACATGTTCTTCGTTTTCACTAACCGCATTCACAGCAGCTAAAATATTACCGTTTTCTGGCCATGCCATTTCTTTAACAAACAACACCGGGGCAGGGCATTTTCGTACTAAATGCCAGTCGGTAGGGGTGAAAATAACGGATTTAAGTGCACCATGTTGATGTGTGCCTTTAATTACTAAATCGTACTTTTGATCAATTACAGTATCGATTATGGCTTCATAAGGACGGTTATGCCAAACCACTTGGGTGTCAATATCTATATCTTTGTAAGGTGAAACCAAATCTTTAAGCCATAGCTGGCGATCTTTTAGTACGGCATCACGCATTGCTTCGCGTTCATCGCCAGATAGCATCGTTGTCATTTCATAAGAGAAGTCGTAAACCGTCATAAAGGCGGTAATACTTGCGCCAGATTTTTTGGCTAAGTCTATTGAACGTGATAAACCGTGTTGATCGTCTTTGGTAGGGTCAATAACCGCAATAATGCGTTTAATAGTGTTCATATGCTACTCCATTTGCCTAACGGGTGTACAATTAGTGTAACGCAAATATAAAACAGTTAAAGGGGTAGCATATAAATTGTTGTTCTAAATCAAACTATTTAATTTAGCGAGGCTTAACGATTGCTGCCGTTTTAGCTAAGGCATCATTATCTAAAATTGTAATAAATTTACCTTCTACTTTTATTAAGTCGGCTTTTTGAAAACGGCTTAATAAACGGCTAATGGTCTCTACGGTAAGGCCTAAGTAGTTACCTATTTCACCGCGAGTCATGGTAAATCTAAATTCTTTGCGTGAAAAACCACGTTCACCAAAACGCTCTGATAAGTTATAAATAAAACTAGCTAAGCGTTCTTCTGCTGATTTTTTATTGAGTAATAACAGCATTTCTTGATCGTATGTAATTTCGCTGCTCATCAAGCGCATTATTTGTTGACGAAGTTTTGGTAATTTACCAGCAAGTTCGTCAAGGGTATCGAATGGTATTTCGCACACCATTGACGTTTCAAGTGCTTGTGAAAAACTCTGGTGCGCCATTTTACTTATCGCGTCAAAGCCTACTAAGTCACCCGCTAAATGAAACCCGGTTATTTGCTCATCACCTTGCTCTGATAATGTGTACGATTTAAATGACCCAGAGCGTACAGCATAAATAGCCTGTAAAGGTGCGTCTGATTCAAATAGATAATCGCCTTTATGGAGTGGTTTTTTTCGCTCAATAATTTCGTCTAGCTTATCCATTTCTTGGCCATTGAGAGAAAATGGCAAGCACAATTGACTAATACTGCAGTTATTACAGCTAATAGCACAATTACCTTTAGCGCGACTTTGAGAGAAATCCATAATTTAATCCGTTTAAATTTTTATACACACGACTGCAAAATAACCATAAAAGGTTAATACTGCGAATAGGTTATTGTATCAGCTTGTCAGTTGCAATTATCAATAAGTAGATACCATACCAGATTATAACACTGCCCAATACAATTCGGGTCCAAGGGTGGTTAATAATACTATTTAGTTTTTGTGCGGTAACGCCTAACGTGATCATTGCGGGGAAAGTACCCAAAGCAAAACATAGCATCACTAAAGCACCGTCTAGGGCACTTGGGCTAGTCATCGCCCATGTAAGTGCTGAGTAAACAAGTCCACATGGAAGCCATCCCCACAAAGCACCGTAACCTAGAGCTTTAAAAGGGGAGTTAATAGGCATTAAGTATTTATTTAGCTTAACAATGTGTTGCCACACTAAGGTTTTACCAATTTTTTCTAACCATTGCAACGTAGGGCCTAAGCGCATTATATACACGCCGACTAGGAGCATAAAAATAGCTGCAATGAATGAAAGTGCTAAAGAAAAAGATGTGTTTTGCCTAGCAAATTGGCTGCTAATACCAGCAACAAGTGCACCTGCTGCCATGTAGCTCAGTGCACGCCCGGTATTATAGGCAAATGAATAGGTGAATGTTTTGCGTTTATCACTTGCCAGTTGTAATGAGCTTGCAATACCGCCGCACATGGCAATGCAATGACCGCTACCTATTAGCCCCATTAAAAATGCGCTGGTGTAAAGAGGGTCAATCATTACTTTTGTTATGTTGCTCTTTGTCGTCTTCAAACAAAATACTATGACCTTGCTTATTTAAATCAGAAAACTGCTCACTTTTTACGGCCCAAAAGAAAACGCCTATAGCAATAATGACAAACAAAATGGCAATAGGGATCAAAATGTAAATTATGCTCATAACTTTAATAGCCTTAGTGAATTACTAATCACAATAATTGAGCTGGCAGACATGCCAATAACAGCCATCCACGGAGCGACTAAGCCCAGCGCTGCCAATGGTAATATGGATGCATTATACAATAAAGACAGCGCAAGGTTTTGCTTAATAATTCGTCTGGTTTGTTTTGCCACATTGAGTAAATGATCAATTGAAGCTAAATCGCTATTAAGGAGCACTACATCGGCGCTATTTTTTGATATGTCAGCACCGGTTTCCATTGCAATGGATAAATGCGCGCTGGCAAATACAGGGCTGTCGTTTACGCCATCGCCGACCATTGCTACAACTTCGTTTTGTGACGCCCATTTTTCAACGGCTGTTTGTTTATCTTGTGGCGAACACCCAGATTGCACACTTTCAAGGTTGAGTTGCTTAGCTACTTTTTGCCCAGCATCTGATGCGTCACCGGTTAACATATGACACGTTAAATTTTGCGATTGAAGTGAGCCTATAAGCTTTTGAGCATCGTTTTTTACTTTATCAATAAAGTAAAAACGTGCAACAACCTGCTTATTTATATACAAGCTTGCTTGTGCATTTGATTTTTTGCTATCAAACCAACCACTTTTACCAATTGCATAATGATTGTTTGCATCTTGTGCGCTAATTCCCAGACCTGGATGCACTTCAACGTTATTAAGATTGTGGTGAGCAGGAGTAATTTCATCAAATGCGCTGGCTATAGGGTGTTCAGAATAACGCTCTAACATAGCTGCTATATCTAGCACTTGCGCTTTTGTGTATTGCTTATCGAGTATATCTACTTCATCTAGGCTAAATTTACCTTGGGTGAGTGTGCCTGTTTTATCAAAGGCAAATAGCGTAATTTGTGAGAGTGTTTCGAGCACATGCGCTTGTTTTATTAATACGCCTTTACGGGTCAAGGTTGCAACCGCGCATGTAAGTGCGGTTGGTATGGCTAAACTCAGGGCACATGGGCAGGTAGCAACTAAAACCGAAATGGTGATCCAAAATGCGTGTTCAGGGTCAATTTGGTACCAGCCAATAGCTGTAAGTGAAGCAAATATAAGTAGGCACGCTATAAACCATTGCGCAACTTTATCTGTAATTTCAACCAGTTTAGGGCGTTTAGTTAATGCGTTGTGTTGCAAGCGGATAATTTGATTTAAAAGCGTATTTTGGCCAATTTTATTAATTTTTATTTCAATAACGCCGTCGTGGTTAACGCAACCGGCATAGACATTGTGGCCGATAAATTTTGTAACGGGTTGGTGTTCGCCCGTCATCATTGATTCATCAACCGTAGTTTTACCCTTTATAAGCTCGCCGTCGGCAGGAATTGTTTCACCCGCTTTAATGAGTACTACGTCATTAAGTTTTAGTTTTTTGGCTGCAATTATAAGTTCTTCACCACTGTCGTTAATGGTGCGGGCTGTTAATGGCAATAATCTTTGTAAGTTGGCAGTAAATTCGCTCGCTTTTAAACGCGCTCTAAATTCAAGGTACTTACCTAATAAAAGTAAAAAGGTAAACATGCACACAGATTCAAAATATACTTCGCCGACTTGCATAAATGTGGCGTAACAACTTGCGCCAAACGCACCAAAAATAGCCAGCGATACGGGTAAATCCATATTGAGCTGTTTTGCTTTTAAGCCATTTATGGCGTTGGTTAAAAAGGGCAGTGCGCTATATAAAATAACCGGAGAGGCAAGTACTAAGCTGATCCATCTAAAATACTGCTCAAAATTGCTGTCCATGCCTGAAAACATGCCAAAGTACATGGCAAACGCAAACATCATAACTTGCATGGTCATTAAGCCTGCAACACCTAAGCGGCGAATATAGGCTTTGGCAGTTTGTTGCTTTTGTTGAGCTTCAGTATCTGATTGAAATGGGTAGGCTTTATAACCAATTTTGGCTAAGGAAGTAATAATTTCACTCAAGGGGGTGCTGGTTTTATCCCATTGGATCATCGCGCGGTTGGTGGAAGTATTTACATCAACCCGTTTTACAGTATTTAAGTTTAAGAGTTGTTTTTCGATAAGCCACGCACACGCTGCGCAGGTTATACCTTCAACACTCAACAATACCTCTGAGATATTGTCGTTAGTGGCTATAAATTCGTCTTGAATGTCTTCGTTGTCATAACTTTTTATAAATGCGAGTTGCTCAGGTACCAGTTGCTCAACCTTGCCTGCGCGAACAGTTCGGTATTTATAATAATCAGTCATACCTTGATCAACAATATTTTGCGCAACTGCTTGGCAGCCAATGCAACACATTGGCTGGGCAATATCGTCAATTATAACGTTTGCGCTAAATCCGTTTGGCACACTTTCAAGGCAATGAAAGCAAGAGTGAGACATAGTAATGATTACTTATAGTTAGGAGTAACTAAAACGGTTTCAGCCGTCGGTAGAACAATGTTTTCTTTTAGTTTCCAGCTGCCATCAATTGGCTCAATAAATACAGAATATGCACCTGGCGTATACTTATCAAGTAATGCAGTAAATTCTTGATTGGCATTAGGCGTAAGTGTTGCCTCAAAGTCATGCGCTTTAATAGTACGGTGGTAAAACGAAAGTTTTAAAACATGTACGTTGCTACTGTCACCTTTTGTAAACTTAAAGCTTACACGCTCGTTGGTTACATTTAATTCGCCATGTAAGTAAAGTGCTTTTGCTTTTTCAAACTTAGTCAGTTCTAAGTTTATTGCTTTACCTTTTTTGTAGTAGTCGTCAACAACCATATCTGGGCCGTTACCTATTGCCGTAATAAATA
>NZ_JACJDN010000197.1:0-5000 GCF_014163565.1 Pseudoalteromonas sp. SR45-5
ATTAATAAACTTTAAAGTGGGCTGCAAAACAATTTCACTTAAAATACTCGATATTTTATTAACAGAGCGCTTTGACAATAATCTAACAACTTTACCAAACAATAATAAAAGCTTTATTGGTGTTAAAGATTATATGGATATACCAACACCTGTTTTTGATTTAGGTATTATTTTAAATAATATCTCAACTGAACAAAGTAATACGCATGTACTAAAGCAACTAAGAACATGGCAAGACAAACTATTAAACTGGTTTAATACCCTTCAAAGTAACTTGTTAAATAGCTCGGCTTCTATTTCAAATAATGACGCCGAACTACAAGATTTTGTGCTATTTTACAAGGAATTCAACACCGACAATGAAGACTTAAAATTAACAATGTCTCGGCTTGATGAGCCTTTCCAATCATTACTAGAGACAGCAAAAGCAGCTATAGCAGCCCATAATCAAAGTGATCATAAACACACATCAGCTCTGCTCGAGAAAATTAAGCGCAATAGTCTAATTCAGCTTGAGCGTTTATTTGAATCAGCTAAAGAGCAAATAACCTTAGACTATAAACCTATAATTGTTTTCACCACCAAAGACGGACTAAATCCACATGTTGGTTTATTAGTAGATAAGGTTGAAGATAATATTGACTATAAAAAAGAAGACATAAAGCCACTGGATAAGCTCACTGAGGTTGGTTTTGATCTAGACCCACAAACTAAAAATATGATGCGAGGATTAATCAAGCTCCCCCAAAAACACAGTGTATTAATTGATCCAAGCGTAATATTTAAACCAACCCAAATAGAAGAACCCGAAAGTGAAGAAACCCAAGCTTACGGATTATTTTAAATAGCCTTTAGATTTGGCTATAAACTTTAGTACTGGAATAATGAGCTATTCCGCTCAACTTGTACATTTAGATGAATAGAAGAATCGAGTATGTAATGTCCGTTACTCCCCATATTTCACTTTTCTGCAGATGTAAAAAAGCCCGACTATTTCTAGTCAGGCTCTCTACAATTTGAGGTCTGTGCGCTACGCAGTAGAATGTCGTAGTGCCCACAGCGGTGGAGAGCCACAGTGAAATGCTACACTCTCTTTGTGTCGGGAGTCGCTGTGCTCGCCCGACCTACGTGATGGTGTTGCTATGAGTGTGTTAATTCGCACATTTCATTTTCTGCAGACGTAAAAAAGCCGACTATTTCTAGTCATGCTCTCTACAATTTTAAGCCTTGTGATGTCGTAGTGCCCACAGCGGTGGAGAGTCACAGTGAAATGCTACACTATCTTTGTGTCGCGATATGAGTGTATGTTAATTGCGCATATTTCACTTTTCTTATTTTAATTATTAAGGTTAAAGTCCTTCGACTGAATTTGAAGCCTGGTAATGTCCTACTTTCACATAGCAAATGCTACACTATCATCGGCGCTGTTTCGTTTCACTACTGAGTTCGGCATGGAATCAGGTGGGTCCAAAACGCTATTGTCACCAAGCAAATTAGGGCGTTAATCCGTATCTCTACGCATTAACTGAATTTGGAAAATATCTGATAATATTTTTTAAGTCTTTCTTTAAGTAATTTCTACTTTAGTTATATTAACTTCTGTCTAAACTGTCGCATAAAACGCGTTTGGCGTTGTATGGTTAAGCCTCACGGGTAATTAGTACAAGTTAGCTTAATGGCTCACACCACTTCCACATCTTGCCTATCAACGTTGTAGTCTTCAACGGCCCTTCAGAGACTTTAAAAGTCTAGTGAGAACTCATCTCGAGGCCTGCTTCGCGCTTAGATGCTTTCAGCGCTTATCAGTTCCGAACGTAGCTACCGGGCAATGCCATTGGCATGACAACCCGAACACCAGCGGTTCGTTCACTCCGGTCCTCTCGTACTAGGAGCAACCCCTCTCAATTCTCAAACGCCCACGGCAGATAGGGACCGAACTGTCTCACGACGTTCTAAACCCAGCTCGCGTACCACTTTAAATGGCGAACAGCCATACCCTTGGGACCGACTTCAGCCCCAGGATGTGATGAGCCGACATCGAGGTGCCAAACACCGCCGTCGATATGAACTCTTGGGCGGTATCAGCCTGTTATCCCCGGAGTACCTTTTATCCGTTGAGCGATGGCCCTTCCATTCAGAACCACCGGATCACTATGACCTACTTTCGTACCTGCTCGACGTGTCTGTCTCGCAGTTAAGCTGGCTTCTACCATTACACTAACCGTACGATGTCCGACCGTACTTAGCCAACCTTCGTGCTCCTCCGTTACTCTTTAGGAGGAGACCGCCCCAGTCAAACTACCCACCAGGCACTGTCCGTAACCCCGATTCAGGGGCCAACGTTAGAACATCAAAACTACAAGGGTGGTATTTCAAGGACGACTCCACAACAACTAGCGTCGCTGCTTCAAAGTCTCCCACCTATCCTACACATGTAGGTTCAATGTTCAGTGCCAAGCTGTAGTAAAGGTTCACGGGGTCTTTCCGTCTAGCCGCGGGTACACAGCATCTTCACTGCGATTTCAATTTCACTGAGTCTCGGGTGGAGACAGCGTGGCCATGGTTACACCATTCGTGCAGGTCGGAACTTACCCGACAAGGAATTTCGCTACCTTAGGACCGTTATAGTTACGGCCGCCGTTTACCGGGGCTTCGATCAAGAGCTTCTCCCTAAGGATAACCCCATCAATTAACCTTCCGGCACCGGGCAGGTGTCACACCGTATACGTCATCTTGCGATTTTGCACAGTGCTGTGTTTTTAATAAACAGTCCCAGCCACCTGGTCACTGCGGCTCCCGTCCGCTTAGAGAGCAAGTCTCATCACAGATAGGAGCGTACCTTCTCCCGAAGTTACGGTACGATTTTGCCTAGTTCCTTCACCCGAGTTCTCTCAAGCGCCTTAGTATTCTCTACCTGACCACCTGTGTCGGTTTGGGGTACGATTCCATATAATCTGAAGCTTAGAGGCTTTTCCTGGAAGTATGGCATCAACAACTTCATCACCTTAGTGACTCGTCTCGTGTCTCAGTCTTAACAGCAACCCGGATTTACCTAAGTCACCAACCTACTCACTTTCACATGGACTACCAACGCCATGCTTGTTTAGCCTGCTCCGTCCCCCCATCGCAATTATATCGAGTACAGAAATATTAATCTGTTTCCCATCGACTACGCCTTTCGGCCTCGCCTTAGGGGTCGACTTACCCTACCCTGATTAACATGGGATAGGAACCCTTGGTCTTCCGGCGTGGGAGTTTTTCACTCCCATTATCGTTACTCATGTCAGCATTCGCACTTCTGATACGTCCAGCATACCTCCCGGTACACCTTCAACCGCTTACAGAACGCTCCCCTACCACTCAGAATAAATTCTGAATCCGCAGCTTCGGTGCATAGTTTAGCCCCGTTACATCTTCCGCGCAGACCGACTCGACCAGTGAGCTATTACGCTTTCTTTAAAGGATGGCTGCTTCTAAGCCAACCTCCTGGCTGTCTGGGCCTTTCCACATCGTTTCCCACTTAACTATGACTTTGGGACCTTAGCTGGCGGTCTGGGTTGTTTCCCTCTTCACGACGGACGTTAGCACCCGCCGTGTGTCTCCCGGATATTACTTTACGGTATTCGGAGTTTGCAAAGGGTTGGTAAGTCGGGATGACCCCCTAGCCTTAACAGTGCTCTACCCCCGTAAGTATTCGTCCGAGGCTCTACCTAAATAGATTTCGGGGAGAACCAGCTATCTCCCGGTTTGATTAGCCTTTCACTCCTAGCCACAGGTCATCCCCTAACTTTTCAACGTTAGTGGGTTCGGTCCTCCAGTTGATGTTACTCAACCTTCAACCTGCCCATGGCTAGATCACCGGGTTTCGGGTCTATACCTTGCAACTAGTCGCCCAGTTAAGACTCGGTTTCCCTACGGCTACCCTATTCGGTTAACCTCGCTACAAAATATAAGTCGCTGACCCATTATACAAAAGGTACGCAGTCACCCAACAAGTGGGCTCCTACTGCTTGTACGTACACGGTTTCAGGTTCTATTTCACTCCCCTCACAGGGGTTCTTTTCGCCTTTCCCTCACGGTACTGGTTCACTATCGGTCAGTTGGGAGTATTTAGCCTTAGATGATGGTCCACCTATATTCAGTCAAAGTTTCACGTGCTCCGACCTACTCGATTTCACTTAAAATGTCTTTTCATGTACGGGACTATCACCCTGTATCGTGGCACTTTCCAGAGCCTTCCATTAACACATAATAAGCTTAAGGGCTGTTCCGATTTCGCTCGCCGCTACTTTCGGAATCTCGGTTGATTTCTTTTCCTACGGGTACTTAGATGTTTCAGTTCTCCGCGTTCGCCTCGTTAACCTATGTATTCAGTTAACGATACCTGCAAGCAGGTGGGTTTCCCCATTCGGAAATCCTAGTCTCAAGCGCTTTTTACTAGCTTGACTAGGCTTATCGCAAGTTAATACGTCCTTCATCGCCTCCAACTGCCAAGGCATCCACCGTGTACGCTTAGTCACTTAACCATACAACCCAAACGGGTCTTTGTTTTGTGACAGTTTAACTTCGCCAGAAGTTAATATTGAATACTAAAGTAGATACCAATCAATCAACGTAAAACGTTAATCAAATGGCACTGAATGGTACTGCTACCATTCTTTTTTACTTTTGAAAACTCTTGATAAATACAATGTATCTATCAGAATTTTATTATCAGCTTTTCCAAATTTTTAAAGAGCATATTAATTAGTTATTCCGAAGAACAAGCACTAATTAACAATCATCTGTGTGGACACTACGAACAAATAAGTTCTAAATCGTATAAGGAGGTGATCCAGCCCCAGGTTCCCCTAGGGCTACCTTGTTACGACTTCACCCCAGTCATGAATCACTCCGTGGTAAACGTCCTCCCGAGGGTTAGACTATCTACTTCTGGAGCAACCCACTCCCATGGTGTGACGGGCGGTGTGTACAAGGCCCGGGAACGTATTCACCGCGTC
>NZ_JACJDN010000198.1:0-6352 GCF_014163565.1 Pseudoalteromonas sp. SR45-5
AGCCAGTTCACAGCGATGGCTGAAAGAACATTTTGATGATAAATATGTTCAAGAAGCGCAAAAAAAAGGCTGGCGTTCACGAGCGGTTTTTAAATTAGATGAAGTACAAAATAGAGATAAGTTACTTCGCCCTGGTATGACCGTTGTTGATTTAGGAGCAGCTCCAGGAAGCTGGTCACAGTATTTGGCAGAAAAAGTAGGTGACAAAGGTCAAGTAATTGCCTGTGACATATTACCTATGGACTCACTTGCGGGTGTTGACTTTTTACAAGGTGACTTTCGTGAAGAAGCTGTGTTAAATGCGTTGCTAAAACGTATTGATGGTAAAAATGTTGATGTGGTACTCTCTGACATGGCACCAAATATGAGTGGTAATAACTCAGTAGATCAAGCGGGTAGTATGTATTTGGTAGAACTTGCGCTGGATATGTGTAGTCAAGTACTAAAGAAAAATGGCGCATTTATTGTTAAGGTTTTCCAAGGTGAAGGCTTTGATCAATACTTGCAAGATGTACGTAATAGTTTTAAAGCAGTGAAAATACGCAAACCTGATGCCTCACGTGCCCGTTCTCGGGAAGTATATATAGTAGCGACTGGATACAAACTGTAGTACAGTTGCTTGGCGTTTAGTTGAATTTAAATTAATTGGATACAAGAGGTTAACCCCTTGAGCGATATGGCGAAAAATTTAATACTATGGCTGGTGATTGCAGTTGTGCTGATGTCAGTCTTTCAGAGCTTTAATGGTGGCGAGCAAGTTGATCGTCAAACAAGTTACACTCAATTTGTTAAAGATGTCCGCAGTGGCTCTTTACAAGAAGTTATTATCGACCGCGGTACAGGAAATATTACTGGTACTAAGAGCAGTGGTGAACGTTTTCAAACAACGATGCCAATGTACGATGAAGACTTAATAAATGATTTACTTAAAAATGATGTAAATGTGAAGGGTGTACAACCTGAAGAACAATCATTCTTAGCAAGTATATTTATTTCTTGGTTCCCGATGATACTGCTTATAGGTGTATGGATATTCTTCATGCGTCAAATGCAAGGCGGTGGCGGTAAAGGCGCTATGTCATTTGGTAAGAGTAAAGCCCGTTTAATGAGCGAAGATCAAATTAAAACCACGTTTGCAGATGTTGCTGGTTGTGATGAAGCGAAAGAAGATGTTACCGAATTGGTAGACTTTTTACGTGACCCTTCTAAGTTTCAAAAGCTTGGCGGTAGTATTCCTAAGGGCGTACTAATGGTTGGTCCTCCTGGTACTGGTAAAACGTTACTTGCAAAGGCTGTTGCGGGTGAAGCGAAAGTACCGTTTTTTACAATTTCTGGTTCAGATTTTGTTGAAATGTTTGTCGGTGTTGGTGCGTCACGTGTACGTGATATGTTTGAACAAGCTAAAAAAGCGGCACCTTGTATTATCTTTATAGATGAGATTGATGCGGTTGGTCGTAAACGTGGCGCAGGTATGGGCGGCGGTAACGATGAACGTGAGCAAACACTCAACCAAATGCTAGTAGAAATGGATGGTTTTGGTGGTAACGAAGGTATTATCGTTATTGCGGCAACTAACCGACCAGATGTTCTAGACCCTGCATTACTTCGTCCAGGTCGTTTTGACCGTCAAGTAGAAGTAGGTTTACCTGATATACGTGGTCGTGAGCAAATACTTAAAGTACACATGCGTAAAGTGCCATTAGGCGATAACGTAGAGGCGGCTCTTATAGCGCGTGGAACACCTGGTTTTTCTGGCGCTGATTTAGCGAACTTAGTAAACGAAGCTGCACTTTATGCTGCACGTGGTAATAAACGTGTTGTAAGTATGGCTGAATTTGACGCTGCTAAAGATAAAATCATGATGGGCGCAGAGCGCAAAACCATGGTGATGAGCGAGCAAGAAAAAGAAATGACAGCATATCACGAAGCAGGCCACGCAATTGTGGGCCGTATGGTTCCTGAACATGATCCAGTTTACAAAGTATCTATTATTCCACGTGGCCGTGCGCTAGGTGTAACAATGTACTTGCCTGAACAAGACCGTGTTAGTCATTCAAAAGAACTTTTAGAATCAATGATTTCAAGCCTTTATGGTGGCCGTATTGCTGAAGCGCTTATTTATGGTGCTGACAAAGTAACAACGGGTGCAAGTAACGATATTGAGCGCGCAACTGATATTGCACGTAAAATGGTTACACATTGGGGTTTAAGTGAAAAGCTAGGTCCATTGCTTTACGCTGAAGATCAAAACGAGATGTATATGGGTGGTGGCGGAAGCCGTGCATCTAGTATGTCGGATGATACTGCTAAAGTAATTGATGCTGAAGTACGCTTGTTTTCAGATCGTAACTACCAAAGAGCAGAAGAAATATTAAAAGAAAATATTGATATTCTTCACTCAATGAAAGACGCGTTAATGAAATACGAAACAATAGACGCTAAGCAAATTGATGATTTAATGGCGCGCCAACCAGTGCGTGAGCCGCGCGATGCTCATGACCGCCATGAAGCTAAGCCGGTAAAAGAGCAAGAGCCTCAAGAGCCAGTGCTTGATGAAAGTCAAAAAGCGGATGATTCATCGAAAAAAGATGAAACAAACCTTGATGACAAAGCTGAATAATCGTTAAAATAGTAATGAAAGCCCCGAATTTCGGGGCTTTTTTGTATCAGCTATTTAGAAAAAGAATAAAGGTTGGCAATGACTAATATATTAAAGCTTCCCAGAGGACGTACGCTCAATATTGAAAAGCCTGTTATTATGGGAATATTGAATGTAACGCCAGACTCATTTTCTGACGGCGGGCAGTTTTTAGACCCCAAAATAGCGCTAAAACGCGCAATGCAATTGTTAGAGGATGGTGCGCAAATAATTGATATTGGGGGGGAGTCTACCCGCCCAGGCGCACCAGATGTGAGTTTAAAAGATGAACTTGCCCGAGTAATTCCTGCTATTAAAGCGATACGTCAGCACAGTGATTGCGTTATTTCAATTGATACCAGTAAAGCACAAGTAATGGAGCAAGCAATACTTGCAGGGGCAGATATAGTCAATGATGTAAGAGCTCTACAAGAAATAAACGCCTTAGAAACGGTTGCGCAGTATGAAGATGTAGCAATTTGTTTAATGCATATGCAAGGGCAACCTCGCAGCATGCAGTGCGCACCTCATTACGACAATCTGTTTGCAGATATAAATATTTTTTTTAGTGAACGTATTAAAGCATGTGAAACAGCAGGGATTAAGTTTGAGCGACTTATTCTAGACCCTGGTTTTGGATTTGGAAAAACACTTAGCCATAACTATCAAATATTGGCTAAGTTTGATGATTTTAACAAGTTAGGTTTGCCATTATTGGCCGGATTATCTCGTAAGTCGATGATAGGTAATCTATTAAATAGAGAAACAAATGAGCGATTAGCGGGCAGCTTAGCGGGTGCGTTAATCGCGGCGCAAAATGGCGCAAAAATTATTCGTGTACATGACGTTAAAGAAACCGCAGACGTACTTGTTGTATATCAAGCCTGCGAGAAAGGAATTGCATAATGAAAGAAAGAAAATATTTTGGTACTGATGGCGTACGTGGTCTAGTAGGAACGCCACCTATTAACCCTGAGTTTGCAATGAAGTTGGGTTGGGCTGCAGGGCGCGTATTATCTCAAAGTGGTACTAAAAAAGTCATTATAGGTAAAGATACGCGTATTTCTGGCTACATGCTTGAAACTGCACTTGAGGCTGGTTTAATTGCCGCTGGTATTGATGTTGTATTACTGGGTCCAATGCCGACACCTGCAGTTGCGTATTTAGCGCAAACATTTCGTGCAGAGGCAGGTATAGTAATTAGTGCCTCACATAACCCTTATTACGATAACGGTATTAAGTTTTTCAATGGGCAGGGTCTAAAGCTTGACGATGAAGTAGAGCTTCAAATTGAAGCGATGCTTGATGAACAAATGACATGTGTTGCTTCAGATAAACTAGGTAAAGCTTCGCGTTTAGTTAGTGCAGACGGCCGTTATATAGAGTTTTGTAAGAGCCAGTTCCCCCAAGGGTTATCTTTAGAAGGGCTTAAAATTGTTGTCGATTGCGCAAATGGCGCTACATACCATATAGCTCCTTCTGTCATGCGCGAACTTGGCGCTGAAGTTATAACACATGCATGCGAGCCTAATGGCGTTAATATAAATCATGAATGTGGCGCTACTCATGTAGATACCCTTAAACGCAAAGTGCTTGAATTTAAAGCTGACGTAGGTATTGCATACGATGGGGATGGCGATCGTGTAATGATGGTTGATCATAATGGTCGTGTATTTGATGGTGACGATTTAGTTTATATTATTGCTTGCCAAGCTGCCGAAGATGATATGTTGGGTGGAGGTGTAGTTGGCACTGTAATGTCTAACATGGGTCTTGAAAATGCTTTAAAAGCAAAAGGTATCGAGTTTGCTCGCAGTAAAGTGGGTGACCGCTATGTAATGGAATTACTACAGCAAAAAGGCTGGAAAATTGGCGGTGAAAGCTCAGGCCATGTATTAAATTTAGATTTAATTAGCACGGGTGATGGCATTATATCAAGTTTGCAAGTACTTGCAGCTATGGTTGCACAAAACCGTACACTACAAGATTTGGGTGCTGGTTTTACTAAATATCCAATGAAAATGATTAACGTGCGCTATACCGCTGGAACAGATCCGACAAAAGCGCCAGAGGTACTTTCAGCTGTAGCAGAAGTTGAGCTTGCTTTAGGGGACAAAGGCCGAGTTTTACTGCGCAAATCAGGCACAGAACCTGTTGTTCGTGTTATGGTTGAAGCTGAGCAAGAAAAAATTGTAATAGACAGCGCTCAAAAAATTGCAGCTGTTGTAGAATCTATGAGCAAACAGACTGATTAATAACAATAACCTCTTGTAACTTTGGGCGAGAAAAGTTAATATCTCGCCCGCTTTCTAATGTGGAGTGGAAAATGGCAATACGCAAGGCGATGGTCGCAGGCAACTGGAAAATGAATGGTTCGTTAGAGCTAGTTAAACAAATGTCTGATGCTATTAACGATGTAAAATCACAAGAGATGGACATTGTTTTATTTCCTCCATTCCCACTTGTACCTGCGATGATAGCTAGTGGTGTTTCTACAGGTGCTCAAACTGTTTCTGAAAATACACCTGGTGCGTTTACCGGTGAAGTAGACGGACAGCTTCTAAAAGACTTAGGTGCAACTTACGTACTCGTTGGTCACTCTGAACGGCGCAGTATTTATAACGAAAGTAATGAAACTGTCGCTGAAAAGTTTGCTAGAGCACAAGAAGTTGGGTTAACACCAATTTTATGTGTTGGCGAAAGTGAAAGTGAGCAAGAAAACGGTCAAACCGAACAAGTAGTTGCTGCACAAATTGATGCAGTAATTGAAAAATTAGGTGTAGCAGCACTGAAAGATTCTGTGATAGCATACGAGCCCGTTTGGGCCATAGGCACAGGTAAGACTGCATCGCCAGAGCAGGCACAAACTGTTCATAAATTTATCCGTGATAAAATTGCTGCACTTGATAGCACTTTAGCACAAGGGCTTTCCATCTTATATGGTGGTAGCGTTAATGAAAAAAATAGCGAATTATTATTTGCACAAACAGATATAGATGGCGGCTTAATTGGCGGCGCAAGTCTAAAAGCAGAATCTTTTTCTGCAATCTGTAACAGTGCAAAAGGGACTGTATAAGATGTACGAAATTTTATTAGTAGTTTATTTAGTTGTGGCTTTAGCTCTAGTTGGAATGGTTTTAATTCAACAAGGTAAAGGCGCAGATATGGGTTCTTCATTTGGTGCTGGTGCTTCAGGCACGGTTTTTGGTTCGTCTGGTGCTGGTAACTTTATGACAAAAACAACCACAAGCTTAGCAACAGTATTTTTTGTTTTAAGCATTGTGCTAGGTAACCTAACTGCAGGTCAAATTAAAAAGACTGACGAGTGGGAAAACCTAGAAGCAGCTCCTGCAGTAGAAACTGTAGTTCCTGTTGAAGAAGATGTTCCGGTAACATCTACGAAAGAGCAAAGCTCTGACGTACCGAACTAATTTAGCGTAATGCTATCGTTAAACGATTTATACTCCTCAAATAAATCATATGTTTAACAAATAAGCGAAAGCTTAAAAATGCGGATGTGGTGGAATTGGTAGACACGCCACCTTGAGGGGGTGGTGCTTTCGGGCGTGGGGGTTCAAGTCCCCCCATCCGCACCAAATTTAGAAACCAGTAACAGAAATGTTACTGGTTTTTTTGTGCCTGCGATTTAAATTGAATGTTATTTGTACTTTCTTTTTTTAAAGGGCAATTAGTTATGTAGAATTTTGAATTGTT
>NZ_JACJDN010000199.1:0-6347 GCF_014163565.1 Pseudoalteromonas sp. SR45-5
AACAAGGCCCAATGCCTCTAGCTCGTGTAAATGAAAATTTAACAACAGTTACGCATGATATATTAATCAACCCACAAGCGCCTGAGAGAAAAGGGCGTTACTACCAGCAACCGGGCACGCCTTCTGATGAATGGACTGTTCCTGCTGATCATTATTTTATGATGGGTGATAACCGCGACAACAGCCAAGATGGTCGCTTTTGGGGCTTTGTACCAAAAGAAAACTTGGTGGGTAAAGCTGTCTTTATATGGATGAGTTTTGAATTTGAGAATGGCCCTGATGATATTTTACCAGGATGGGTTCCAACTGGTGTTCGCTTTGAGCGCCTAGGTAATATTCAGTAACGATGAAAAAAAATGTAACAGAATTATATAAAAAAATTGGCTATGAATTTGCCGATCAAGGTTTACTTGAGCAAGCAATGACGCACCGCAGCCACAAAGGCCAGCATAATGAGCGACTAGAATTTTTAGGCGACTCTATTTTAAGCTTTGTGATTGCCAATGCACTTTATGCCAAATTTCCTAAAGCGCGTGAAGGCGATTTAAGCCGCATGCGCTCAACGCTTGTGCGTGGTCAAACACTTGCCGAGTTTGGTCTTGAATTTGGCCTAGGCGATTATTTACGCTTAGGGCCGGGCGAGCTTAAAAGTGGCGGATTCCGTCGCGAGTCAACGCTTGCTGATGCAGTAGAAGCTATTATTGGCGCTGCATTTTTAGATTCAGGTATTGATAGCTGTGGCGATCTTATATTGTCATGGTACGAATCACGATTAGATGCTATTTCACCAGGGCTTAACCAAAAAGATCCGAAGACCCTGCTGCAAGAGTATTTACAAGCCCGTAAATTATCTTTACCGGGTTACACTGTGGTTGATACCAAAGGCCAAGCACACAATCAAACATTCACGGTCGAATGTATTGTTGATGGAATGGATAGCATAATTTCTGTAGGTAGCTCGCGCCGTAAAGCCGAACAAAAAGCTGCTGAAAAAGCATTGAAGATACTTAAAAATGAACCTTGATACCCTAATACAGCCTCATGAAGGTGATGTAGATACGTTTTGTGGAATGGTTGCTATTGTAGGGCGCCCAAACGTAGGTAAGTCGACTTTGCTTAATGAAATTATTGAGCAAAAAGTGAGTATTACCTCACGTAAACCACAAACCACGCGTCATCGTATTATGGGTATTCATACCGAAGGTAAACACCAAGCGGTATACATAGATACACCAGGTCTACACGTTGAAGAAAAACGTGCGATTAACCGTTTAATGAACCGTGCCGCGTCTAGTTCTATCGGCGATGTTGAGCTTATTATTTTTGTAGTTGAGGGCACTCATTGGAATGCCGATGACGACATGGTACTTAATAAAGTATCGCAAAGTGGTAAGCCGGTATTATTGGTTATTAATAAAATAGACCAAGTTAAAGACCGTGACCTTGTGTTGCCTCATATGAAGTGGTTAAGTGACAAATTTGATTTTGTTGGAATTATGCCAGTATCGGCAACGCAAGGTAAAAATGTTGATTTAATCAAAGCAGAAGTAACTAAACGCTTACCTCCTTGCGAATTTTACTTTCCGGAAGATTATGTAACTGACCGTTCAATGCGCTTTATGGCAGCTGAAGTAATTCGTGAAAAACTAATGCGTTTTATGGGCGAAGAATTGCCGTATTCTGTAACTGTTGAAATTGAGCAGTTTAAATGGCAAGACAACCGTATTTGGCATATCAACGGGTTGATTCTTGTTGAGCGCGAAACACAAAAACGCATGGTTATTGGTAATAAAGGCGAAAAGCTAAAAACCATTGGTCGTGAAGCCCGTAAAGACATAGAAGAAATGCTTGATAACAAAGTATTCTTAGAGCTTTGGGTTAAAGTTAAGTCGGGTTGGGCTGACGATGAACGTGCACTAAGAAGCTTAGGTTACAGTGAAGACTAGACCAAGCAGTAGCTTAGTGAATGGATAGCGACTTCTACACCGCGTATTTATTACATCGGCGTCCTTATAGTGACTCCCAAGTAATGTTAGATATGCTTGTAGAAGGCGTTGGTCAGTTAAGAATGCTGGCCCGAATTAGTGGTCGCCAGGCCACTAAACATAAAGCACAACTTCAGCCGTTTCAGGCACTGCTTGTTAATTACAGTGGCAAGTACGATTTAAAATATATCAATAAGTTTGAACTGCATGGGAACTCGCACTTTTTAAAAGGTGATGAGCTTTATTGTGGTTTTTATTTAAATGAGCTTACTAATCGTATCGTTCCTGTTAACGAGCCAATTGAACAAGTATTTGAGCTATATAAAACTCATCTATCAAACCTAAACAGCGGGGCCAATTTACAAGAAGTGCTTCGCTCATACGAGTTTCAACTATTGGAATTACTCGGTTATGGCGTGGATTTTAGTTTTGACGCCAGTGGTGAACCAATAGATGAAAAGCAGACGTATAGTTATTTCCCCGAACTTGGTTTTTTAGTACAAGAAGATACACGTTCTGGATTTAGTGGCAAACAACTCAACGCCATAGCAAATCATGACTTTAGCCAAAGTGATGTGCTATATATGGCAAAGCAATTAAGTCGCTATTTATTAAAACCCTTATTAGGTAGTAAACCATTAAAAAGCCGCGAGCTATTTATGGCCTCTCAATAAACGTAATTTTACAGGTAAGAAAATGAAAGATATTCTTTTGGGTGTAAACGTAGATCATATTGCAACACTTCGCCAAGCGCGTGGAACAAGCTATCCTGATCCAGCTCATGCAGCCAGTGTAGCAGAGCATGCAGGCGCAGACGGTATTACGATTCACTTACGTGAAGACAGACGCCATATTCAAGAACGCGACGTTTATGTAATGGCTAAAACCATTCAAACTCGTATGAATCTTGAAACCGCTGTTACCGATGAAATGATAAAAATCGCGCTTGAAGTAAAACCTGAGTACGTGTGTTTAGTACCTGAAAAGCGCGAAGAATTAACAACCGAAGGTGGCTTAGACGTAGCCGGTAATATAGATAAAATTAAAGCAGCAACAAAAACGCTTACCGAAGCGGGTATTAAAGTATCGCTATTTATTGATGCAGATAAAGCACAGTTAGATGCAGCCAAAGAATGTGGTGCTCCTTATGTAGAAATACACACAGGCGCGTACGCTGATGCCACAAATGATACTGATTTACACAAAGAGTTAGAGCACATTCGTGAAGGTGTTAAATACGCAGCAAGCTTAGGTTTGATTGTTAACGCTGGCCATGGTCTTCATTATCATAACGTGAAACCAATCGCTGCAATGCCTGAGATTTATGAGCTAAATATTGGTCACGCTATTATTGCTCGTGCAGCGATAGATGGGCTCGATAAAGCCGTACGCGACATGAAACGATTAATGATTGAAGCAAGAATGTAAGATAAGCAAACATAAGTATTTAAAAAGCTTAATAAAAAAACGCGGTAAATACCGCGTTTTTTTGTATCTAAAATTCAAAGCTTATCTTTGCAGTTCGGTCACACTTGCATCTGCAAGTAGGTTTTCAAGCTCATCTTGTAACTCAAATAATTCAGGTTCAATATTCTCTAACAAGCATTTATTTTTAAGCGATGTTTCGATTGTTTCTGCGAGTGATTTAAGTTTTGGTACACCAGTGTAACAACATGCACCATGAAATTTATGAACAATACTTAACACTTGCTGGCAATCGTTACTCTCTATTGCTTTAGCAAGTAATGTAAGGGTCTCAGGGACACTTAAAAGTAGCATGTTAAGCATCTCTAGCGCTAACTCGCTCTTTCCGCCAGCACGCTGCAGGGCTTGTGCCCAATCAATTCGACTACTTTGAAATGGTGCAGGACTTTGTGGTATATCTATTTTAGCTTTGTCACGATTAACAGGAGTCTGTGGACTATGGTCGCTAATAATTTGTTTAAGCATATCTTCATCAATAGGCTTAGTTAAATAGCCTTTAAAGCCATCTTTTAGTAGTTGCTCTTTTTCGCTTTGAAGGGCGTGTGCCGTTACAGCGATAATGGGTGTGTCTTCATTAAGTGATGATTCTTGTATAAGCTTACATGCGGTTATACCGTCCATAATTGGCATTTGTATATCCATAAAAATTATGTCGTATTTATGACTTTTACTTAAACTGTATGCCTGTGAACCATTATGAGCCGTTTCTATTACTTCAATCTGTTCACTTAACAAAGTATGGAGAAGTTTTAAATTAGCATCGTTATCATCAACAACCAATACTTTTAACGGCAGTAGAGCTTGATCGTTTTGTTCAATATTATGAGTCGGGTGGTCAAGTCTGTAAGGTGCTGCAAGTACTTCACATAACTTACGGTGATTAAGTGGCTTACTTAAACATGCATCAGCTCCGCTGCCTATAAAGGCTTCTCGCATATTGTGCGATACAGTATTAAGCATTAAATATAAGTAATCAGTAGATTCACGCACGGCTTTTACATAGCTTTTTAGTTGCTGCATATCATCAACTGATGCCATATGGCCAATTAAGCAAACGTCATATTTATGTTCAGTATTTTTTATAGCGTCTAAAAAGCTAGTTTCGTTAAAGCATGCCGTAACGTTTGATTCCCACTGGGTTAATAACGAAAGTACGGCATGGTGCGTATGCTCATGTGGCTCTAAATATAAGATACGCTTACCAATGAGCGATTTAGTCGGTAAGTCATTTGTAAATACGTGATTTGGCAAACTAAACACACTATTGAATGTAAAGCAGGTACCGTTACCAGGCGCAGAATTTAACGTTATACGACCACTCATTGCTTCAACAATATGCTTGGTAATAATAAGACCAAGGCCTGTACCACCAAACTTACGTGTAATGCTTGAGTCTGCTTGCCCAAATGGAGTGAATAAAGAGTCTTGCTTATCCATAGGTATACCCACGCCAGTATCTGTTACTGACACAAGTAAAGAAGTGCGTTCGTCGTCGAGTAACCGATGGCTTATGTCGACCTTAATAGAGCCTTTTTCGGTAAATTTAATCGCATTACTTAACAGGTTTATTAAGACTTGTTTAAAGCGAGTGGGATCGCCTGTTAAGTCATCCGGTACTTGTTGGTTAATGTAAATGGATAGCTCTAATTGCTTATCGTGTGCGCTAGGAGCGAGTAGCGTCATCACTTCATTTACAGCATCACGAAGTTGAAACTGAATCGACTCAAGTTCCATTGCACCCGCTTCTAGTTTGGAGAAGTCTAGAATGTCGCTAATAATAGTCATTAAACTATTTGCTGATAGCATAATAGTGTCGAGGTAATCTTTTTGATGTTTATTCAGCGGTGTTTTATAAAGCTGGCGTGTAAATCCAATAACACCGTTTAACGGAGTACGAAGCTCGTGGCTCATTTTAGCTAAAAAGTCTGATTTTACACGGTTAGCATCTTGAGCTTCTTTTTTTGCAAACGAGAGCTCTATATTTGACGTTTCGTATTGCTCTAGTGTTTCGCGGTAGTCGCTTGTTGCTTGATCAATATTTTTTTGCATTTCATCTTTTTGCATCACCATAGTGTGAGCAATGGTGTTTAAGCCTTCGCGAAGTAACTCAAACTCACCAATCATGTTGTCGTTAAGGCCAGTACTTCTTTTACCTTCAACCAACTTGTCGGTTGCAAGTACTAACTTATTAAGCGGCGTCATAAACATGCGGCTTAACCTTAAAGCTAAAATAGCTGCAAACACCAATGATAAAATAATCACAATACCGCTAATTAATAAAGCTCGTTGTTGCCCTATAACAGCTTGGTCTTTGTTTAGCTGTATAATAACGGTGCCCAGGGATGACTGAAAAGCCGACGGGTCCCATTTAGAATCGTGACTTGTATGGTTAATAATGGGGGTGAAAAATGTAACAAGCTCATCTGACTTTTGCACATGGGTGGTTTTTAAATTTATGAGCGTTTTTTGATTAATTAACTTTTCAAATGAGCGGTGATAATTACTGGTCATTAATAGCGCATTATTTTTATCAAAAATTGCAATCGACTTAATTGTAGGAGAGTGCTTGTTATGTGTGTAGCTTATAAGGCGATTCAATAGCTGTTTGTTTTTTTCGAGCATGGGTTGCTCAAGCGCAATAGCAAGGGGCTCAGAAATAGTAGTGCCTTGCTGATATAAAATTTCATCAAGCTCAATGTAACGATTTATTGTAAAATAGCCACCAAGTAGTAATCCTATGATCACCGTTGGGATCAGGGTCAGTGTTAAAACAGAATCGCGTAAGCCTAATTTGGTCATAATGAGAGCGTTTTATCGTTATTAGTATGACTTGAGTATATACGGTTCAACACGCATTCTAAAGCATCTAAATATAGG
>NZ_JACJDN010000019.1:0-16407 GCF_014163565.1 Pseudoalteromonas sp. SR45-5
TCATCATCTGAGCGTAAGTTATTTACCTTAACGGCTACTTTTTCAATGTTTGATAAGTTACCAGCACTATCTTGAGCTTGTACTGTTAAAGTAATACGATTTTCGAATTCGTAATCAATCTCTCCAGCAACAATTAACTGCCCCTCATTGTTAATAGAAACGCTGTCATTATCAGATGTAATAAATTTAACAACAGGTGATTCATCGGCATTTGGATCACTAAAATCGAGCGTGCCGATAATTGTGCCAATTGCGCTGTTTTCATCGATTGCAAAAACTTGATCGGCTGCAATTACAGGTGTTTGCTCTTCAGGCGTTAAAGTAATTTCAGATTTAATGTCAATAATCACAGGGTCATGGTCTGATGCGCGGTATGCACTTTCAGAGTACAAGCTAGATTGTTGACCTTCGCTTTTAAACTCTACATTGTAATCAAGTGAAATAGGTTCATCTGCGTTGATATGCCAATCTGTTGCAGCGACAACTTTGCTAAGTAATGATTGTGTAGCTACTGCATGGTCTAAACTTCCTGCACGACCAGAAAAGCTATAAGAATAACCAAGTGTATCACCATCAATTTCAGCAACTACATTTTTGTAGCCTTTATCATCAAATGCACGTATTGGATCTTCCATTGCGTAAGCATTCATATCGCCGACTAAAATAGTATCTTCGTCATCAACACCGGTTGGTTTGCTATCAAGCCAATCTGCGAATGCATTAGCACCTTGCGTGCGTATTTCATTCCAACAGCCTTGGCCATCACCTAAATCTGCATTATTTCCAGAAGCACTACCACAGCTTTTAGATTTAAGATGTGACACAGCAACAGTAAATACTTCATCAGTTTCTATTGATTTAAAGCTTTGTGCAATTGGAGCACGGTTACTAAAATCAAATGGAGCCTCAGTTGTAATGGCAGCAGTGCCTACTTCTTCTACTTTGTTAGCACGATAGATAAGTGCGGTAGTAATTGCATCGGTACCAATTTGATCTACGTTAAAATCAACAAATGCATAGTTGTTAGCACTATCTGCATCATTTAATGCATCTACTAAGCTAGCAATTGCACTAAATTCGCCAAAGCCATCATTCTCAATTTCCATTAAACCAACAACATCGGCCTCAATAGCGCTAATAGCACTTACAATTTTAGCTTCTTGACGAATAAATTCAGCTTCAGTATCTGCACCTCGAGATGTAGGGAACCCTCCGCCTTGGCCATCACCATTGAAGTAATTAAGTACGTTAAAGCTAGCTACACGTAAATCTGCTTCAGCATTAAGTTCAGGCGCATCTTCACGTGCATTTGTTGCAATAAACGAAGGCGCTAAAGTTGGGTGAATTCGGTAAAGACCGAAGCTATAAGCAAGTGCCCCTGTAACAGTATTAACAGTATCGCCAGTTCGTAATGTATTTTCTGCCGATAAGCCTGGAGTTGGATAAGCTGTAGGGTCTAAGTTTTGTACTGTAGAGCCATCATCTATTAAAATCTTTTTAAGTAGATTTTCAGTTTCAACTGCATTAGCAGCATCGCCAGGTAACGCAACCTGAGTACCTTGGTACAAGCGCTCTGTTGCTAATTCAACTTCACCATATCGACCAAGACCAAAGTTATTAGTCACTACTAATGGTTGCTCTAATGTGACTAACATACCTTCAAAAGCTTCTAAATCAGTTGTATTAGCTAAAGGTAAAGTGATTTTTGTAGCTGCTGCAGCTAAACCAGTGCCACACACCGCAACTTGGCTAACACTGCCAATTTGTGTTGCATCAAAATATTCTTCAACAGTACCTTGTACACGTACATGGTCGCCTACATTCACGTCAGTATCTGCAAAATATACAAATACACCTTCAGAGGTAAGTGGATTTGCATCTATATCAGCAGCCAGTGAGTTAACAAAAAAGCCTTTTAATTGTTCATCACCTTGAAAATCGGCGCTTACAACACCTTCAAGTTCTACTAATGTACCTACAAGTGGGCTAGCAGAGCCGTCACCTTGAATAGCATTTATTAGTGTTTTTTCTGCACCACAAACTAGTGGTTCAAGTGGTTCTGGCTCAGGGTCTGGCACAGGAGCGGTACCGCCGTTTCCTGTGTGTGAACCTAATCCATCAAAGGTGTCAATATCAAACTGTTCCCATTCTTCGCTAGGATCAAAAATGGCTGTCGAGTCAGTTCGGCCTGTGGTAATGCTATCTTTTCTTCGCAGCGTTTTGTTAACCGTAGTTACACCCCCTTCAGACCACTCTGAACCCGGATCAACACCAACTTGACCAAAACTATCAACAATTACACCGTCTTTAGTTAAAACAAGGGCATCATCACCGTTATAGTAGGTTACTGTGCTGGTTTCATCTGCAATATCAAGTATTGCAGCTGCTGCACTGGGGTTTGAAATAATGTAGGTGGTATTGGCGGCCAATGTTCCGGTTAAATCAATCGAGTTGCCAATCGAACTGCTACCATTTGAATAGAGTCCTAAAGTATAACCTTCAAGAGAAAGCTCCGTATCAGCATTATTATAAAGCTCGATTGCTTTATTATTACTGCTTCCCTCTATATATTCTGAAATGATTAGATCAGCGGATGCTGGTGCACTGAGACTTGCTATAACAAGTGCGAGTGGTGTTATTTTTGTTTTAAACATTTTTTTATTATTCCCGTGTATTAATCCCAAAATGGGACACCAGTTTAGAGAATAAATATGACGAAAATAATACAAAAATGTAAATGAATGTAAACAAAAGGCGGTTTAACCGCCTTTTAATAAAAAATTACTTTTTAGCTAGATATTTTGCGGCTTGCTTAGCAAAGTAGGTTAATATTCCATCGGCTCCTGCACGCTTAAATGCAAGTAAAGATTCCATTATTGTAGCCTCTTCACTTAACCAACCGTTATCAATTGCTGCTTTGTGCATTGCATACTCGCCACTTACCTGATATGCGAAAGTAGGTACACCAAATTCGTCTTTAACACGCCGTACAATATCTAAATAAGGCATACCGGGCTTTACCATAACCATATCAGCGCCTTCTTGTAAGTCTAATGCGACTTCACGTATTGCTTCATCAGAGTTTGCTGGATCCATTTGGTAAGTTTTTTTATCAGCACCTTTTAAGTTACCAGCAGAGCCTACAGCATCTCTAAATGGGCCATAGTAGCTAGATGCGTATTTAGCTGAGTAGGCCATAATTCGAGTATGAATAAACCCATCAGCTTCAAGTGCTTCGCGAATAGCGCCAATACGACCATCCATCATATCAGAAGGGGCAACAACATCAGCACCAGCTTCTGCATGGGAAAGTGCTTGTTTAACTAAAATTTCAGTAGTGACATCATTAATAACATAACCTGAATCATCAATAATACCGTCTTGGCCATGCGTAGTGAAAGGGTCAAGTGCTACATCAGTAATCACACCCAGCTCAGGAAAAGCTTCTTTTAACGCTCTTACGGTGCGTTGTGCTAAGCCATCATCGTTATATGCTTCTTCGGCAAATAATGATTTTTTATCCGCAGGCGTTACTGGAAAAATAGCAACGGCAGGTACGCCAAGTTCAACGAGTTCTTTTGCTTCAACAAGCAGTAAATCAATTGATAGGCGCTCAATACCAGGCATTGATTCAATTACCTCGCGGCGATTTTTACCATCAAGTACAAATACAGGGTAAATTAAATCATTTACGCTAAGCTGGTTTTCAGCCATTAAGCGGCGAGAAAAGTCGCTGCGGCGCATTCTGCGCATGCGAGTATATGGGAAAAGGTCTAATCCTGATTGGGCCATGTTAATATGCTCCTACTGTGGTAATGGAAAAGTAATTACTTGATTACGGCCATGCTGCTTTGCGTAATAAAGTGCTTTGTCGGCGCACTCAGTAAAAATTTGAGGGTTGCTAACATCATCAGCAATACTGGTGTATACACCAGCGCTAATAGTAAATTGAATATCATTATTGGCAACCGTTACTGTACTTACTGAGATATCAGCTCGTATTTTTTCAGCTATGTCTTGTGCGCCTTCACTAGGGGTATTAGGTAATAGCACAACAAATTCTTCACCGCCATAACGGGCAACTTCATCGAGTGGTCGTTTTAAATGGTCTTTTATAAGGTCAGACACTGCTTTAATAACTTGATCGCCAATGATATGGCCGTACGTGTCGTTGATATTTTTAAATCGATCTATATCAAGCATAACAATGCTAAGCGGCGTTTGTTCTCGACGAGAGCGACGAAGCTCCATTACCAGTTTTTTATCAAAAAAGCGTCTGTTTTTTATTCCAGTCAATGCGTCTTCAGTATTTAGTAACTCAAGTGAGCGGTTTTTTTCTTCAAGCTCTCTAAGCGTCACTTGTAATTCAAAGGTGCGCTCGTCCACCTGAGATTCAAGTTCTTGGCGAGTTTTTTCTTGTAATTTTAAGCGCTCTTTAAGTAGTGTATCTTGTGCTGTGTTTTCAGCAATCAAGGTTTGTTGAGCAATCACTTCTTCATCGCGTTGTAAAATAAATAACTTCATTACGCTGTAGCATAAGCAAAAAGTGCAACCAAAAAAGCATGCAAATACAAATGCGAGCGTACTTCTGTCAAAGGCGTATAGGCCCATTACTGCAACAGTAAAATAAAGCATTACCACCAAGAAAAAAAACAATACAAGTAATAGTGCTTTGTTTGGTTTAGAAGGCGTTAAACGCACGCACATAAACGTAGTTACAATATAAAAGCCTAAAACGATTGGAGTAGTGATTAAACAAAATAATGTAACTATGTTGTTTGGAAGTAGCCAAATAAATAATAACGAAATGGCTAAAGCGTTAACTACAACTTTTTGAATAGTTAGCAGAAGAGAGGGCCTGGGATGGCAAACTTGCTTCTGCAAAGGCAAAAACAATAAAGTGATAAGCATAAGTAATATAGGGGTCATAACTTGCTGTAATGCAGGAAAATTAGGATGAACGTACCTTAAGCCAAAACCACAAAGGTAGGCTAATACACTACCTAATGTGAGAGATATAACCCCAGCATAAACAAAATAACCTTTACGTGAAAAACCATATAAAACTATGCAACTCACACCCAAAGAAAATATAAAACCAATCAATAAGCCATAGAGTAAATTGATTTTTCCTTTGTGTGCCAAATAAGCTTCTGGTTGCCACAGTGTTAAAGGGACTCGCAAGCCTGAACTATTCGCCACTTTCATTATAATAAGCGTTTCGCTATTTGCAGGGCTGAGCAGTTTAACTAATAAAGATTCACTTTTAATTGTGCGCTTATATAAGGGGTAGGCATCACCAATTTGAGTATAAGAAAGTAATTGCGAGTTATGTAATTGATATACTTGAACGTCGTTTAGCAAAGGATTGATTAGTGACAATATTTGCTCAGTATTATAACTAAGTGTATTTTTTATTTTAAATTTTATCCATACAGGACGCTGCTCTAGTCCTAAATTAAGGGGTTTTGCTGTGTTTTTTTGCCACTGTATATGGCTACTTTGTTGTGCACTTAATAGCGACGTTGGTTCAAAAGAGTAATACAGGTTATTAATGTTTTGAGAGTTAAAATCGTGTTTTATTATTACTGGGTTTGCGAAACAGCAAAAAGTGCAAAGGAATACTAATAGGCTTAAAAGTGCCTTTGCATAGGCCATTAACGATCTTCTAAACCAAAAACACGGTGAAAGTTTTCTGTAGTTTTACGGGCCACAACTTCTTCATCTATTTGATAAAGTTGTGCAACCGTTTGACAGATATAAGGAAGCAGGGCAGGTTCATTTTTACGTGATTTAGGTTTTGGTTTAACTGTTCGTGGAATTAAAAATGGTGCATCAGTTTCTATTAATAATCGATCTAGAGGAATGCTAGGCACTAGCTGTTGTAAATCTTTTCCACGCCTTTCATCACATACCCAACCCGTTATACCAATATGTAGACCTAAATCTAAATATTGCTTTAGAGCTGCTGAGTTACCCGTAAAGCAGTGGAGTACACCGCGAATACTAAACTCTTTTAAAATACTTAGCATGTCGTCACTTGCATCACGTTCATGCAAGTAAACAGGTAAATCTAATTTCTCTGCAAGTGCTAATTGGCGCCTAAAAACACTACGCTGTACATCGCGAGGCGAAAAGTCGCGGTTATAATCAAGGCCACATTCACCAATAGCAATAACATGCTTATTATTTGCAAGTACAGTTAGTTGTGCTTCTAGTTCATTAGTGGCTGATTTTGCATCATGTGGGTGGATACCCGCCGTAGAATATTGAAGATGCTTTGTTGCAAGTTCAAGTGATTGCTGACTGCTTGCAATATCACAACCAATAATAAGCATATTTGTAACACCCGCTTCATTGGCACGGGTAAGTACATTGTGATGCTGCTCATCAAATTGATGATTAGTTAAGTTAACTCCAGCATCAATTAATGTATATGACATTACTTAGTACGTTTAACGCGAATAGAGCGGTTTTCACCGTCAATTTTAAGTAAAAATGAGTTAAAAACACCACGGCTAATTACAATCGTATCGTTCTTTTTCAAGCGCATGCTGTCAGAGCCAATTTGACGCCATTGTTGACCGTTATCTAGCGAAATAATTAACTCGCCGTAAGCAGCTTCTTCAACTGAAGCAACCATCGCTTTAATTTCAGCGTCTTTTTCTGTCTGTGATTTTTTGTACTCTAACCCAAACTCATCAGCTGTTTTTTTCACTTCTGTTGGTGTTGTGAGCGTTTTTGTTACTGATGGCTTAACCAGTGACTTACCCGCGATGGTATTATCGTAACAAAGTAAGCGGTTAAAATCGTTTTCAATAAAGCTACATGCTTGTAACGCTTGAGTATTAAACTCTGTTTGCGCAGCAAAAGTCGGTGCGCTTAATAAAACCAATAGTGAGAGTAGTTGTTTTTTCATTTTATTCCTCAGATTCTTTTTGTGGTTTAGCGGTATAAAACTTTGCTAAAATTAGACCTAGCTCAAACAGAAGAAGCATCGGAAATGCTAACAATGTTTGTGATAATACATCAGGCGGTGTTAAAAACATCGCGACTACAAAAACACCCACTACGATATAAGGGCGCTTTTCTTTTAAGCTTTTTGTTGTTGTTGCACCACTCCAGCATAGCAACATAATAGCCACTGGAATTTCGAAAGCGACGCCAAATGCAAAAAACAACTTTAATACAAATCCTAGATAACTACTTATGTCAGGTGCAAGGGTCATCATTTCGGGACCGGTACTTGTAAAAAACCCTAAAATAATTGGCAGAACTACAAAGTAACAAAAGGCTATGCCGCCATAAAATAATATTATACTTGAGGCGAGAATAGGCATGAGCATTTTCTTTTCGTGCTGATATAAACCCGGCGCTATAAACCCCCAAACTTGATGCAATATCCATGGAATCGACGCAAATAAAGCGACAAATAAAGTAAGTTTGAAAGGTGCAAAAAAGGGAGCTGTTACATCGGTTGCAATCATGGTTGCCGTACTTGGCAAATGCGAGACTAACGGCTGTGCAACAAAAGCATAAATATCATTTGCAAAATATACTATGGCAATAAAAATAACAAAAATGCTTAGTAGCGCTTTTATTAGCCGATCACGCAACTCAATTAAATGAGCTACAAACCCTGATTTTACTTCCTCAGCCATTATTTTTTATACCATGTAGTAAGTTGACCGCAAAGTGAGAAATAAATTTCACTTTTTCTCATCAAGTTGTTGGTTATTTGATGTATCAGATTGTTGTTTTTTGTAGCTGTGAGTAACTGATTCAGCCGCTTTTTGTAGCTCTGTTAGTGAGCTTTGTAACTCAGGGCTTAAATCTTTTAATTCTTGCTGTTCTGCTTTTTTAAGGTTTTCGTGCAGCTCATGGATGCGAAGCTCTTCACTTACTTCGGCTTTTACTGAGTTGGCAAGTGATTTAGCGGTTTTAACCCATTTACTCACTGTTCTAATCGCAACAGGTAAGCGCTCAGGGCCGAGCACCACTAAACCAACAATAAAAATAACAACAAGTTCCCACATGCCCATACTAATTAAACCTTATTGTTATCTTTGTTTTTTTCAGTATCGGTTGAGTTGTCAGCAGTGTTTTTTTCTGATTGTTGAATTTGCTCGGATTTCTCTTTCTCGCTCATTTGATCATCTGACATTGCTTTTTTGAAGCCCTTTACAGCGCCCCCAATATCGCCACCCATACCGCGTAGTTTTTTTGTGCCAAAAAGTAAAACTATGATCGCTAAAACAATTAATAATTGCCAAATACTAATACCACCAAAACCCATGGTTTTCTCCAATATATAAAACGGTTAAATGTTTATTTTAAATACTAATTATACGCTCACTAGCGCAAATAGCACCCAGTTTATGCGCTGCGCCATGCCGCTATAAAGCTAATAGCCGATAAGCTTATTGCAAGACTTGCAGCTATTAAATCGTGCTGTAAATAACAAAGTGTTGCCATAATCATTGTAGCACTACCAAATAAACTCAATATTAAAGGTTTATGAGATACCTTTTGTTCTTGCGGTTGAATGTGTGGTGCACGCTTTAAATTTTGATAAATTAGATCCGGTAACTCAGGCATTTTTTCAGCCCAAAATGGTAAGTTAGCATACATTTGCTTCAGTACTGATAGCGGTCCAACTTGTTGCTTTACCCAATCTTCTAAAAAGGGCTTAGCTGTTTTCCATAAGTCGAGTTGTGGGTAAAGCTGACGCCCCAATCCTTCAACGTATAATAAAGTTTTTTGTAGTAATACTAATTGCGGCTGTACCTGCATGTTAAAACGACGTGCAGTATTAAATAGATTTACGAGTACGTGCCCAAATGAAATTTCAGCCAAAGGTTTATTAAATATAGGCTCGCAAACTGTGCGAATCGCAAATTCAAATTCTTCAATGCTAGTATCTGGTGGTACCCAACCAGAATCAACGTGTAGTTGTGCAACTTGGCGATAATCACGATTAAAAAAGGCGATAAAGTTTTCAGCTAAATAGCGTTTATCTTCTTTGCTTAACGTACCAACAATACCGCAATCAATACCGATATACATTGGGTTTTCAGGGTGCTCTCGAGAGACGAAAATATTACCCGGATGCATGTCGGCATGAAAAAAGCTGTCTCTAAACACCTGCGTAAAAAACACTTCTACGCCACGCTCAGCAAGTAATTTCATATTAGTGTTTTGCGCCATAAGTGCATCGGTATCAGAGACGGGTATGCCGTAAATACGCTCCATCACCAGCACATTGCTACGGCTGTAATCACTGTAAACTGCAGGGATGTATAATGAATCAGAGCCTTCAAAATTGCGTTTTAGTTGAATGCCGTTGGCACCTTCTCGCATTAAGTCGAGCTCGTCTAGGAGTGTTTTTTTATATTCTTTAACTACTTCTACAGGGCGCAGGCGTTTTGATTCGTTATGTACTTTTGCAAGTACCTTTGCGAGCTTTTCCATTAACGCTAAATCGGCATTAATTTGCTCGTAAATATTGGGTCTAATAACCTTAATTACGACATCTTGCTCAATACTCTGCTCATCAATAAGTTTTGCTGTATGTACTTGCGCTATAGATGCAGAAGCTAGTGGAGTTTGTGAAAACTCACTAAATAATTCACTTATATCGTTAATTTCGAGCGCTTTTTCTATTATTTTTTGTGCAAGTTCGCCTTCAAATGGTTGAACTTGATCTTGCAAAAACGCAAGCTCTAAAGCGATATCATGAGGGAGTAAATCACGACGAGTAGAGAGCATTTGACCAAATTTGATCCAAACAGGACCCAGCTCTTGCAATGCTAAACGTAAACGAAGCCCTGCCGGTTTTTCTTTGTGCTGATTACGCAGCCAAAATAAACTGCCACGGGCTACTTTACCAAACCAAGGCACTTTATGCTTTGGAATTAGCTCGTCTAGTCCATAGCTAAGTAACGTTTTGGTGATGTTATACAAACGTGCAGTCGACACAAAAAATCCTTAGCGGGTGTTTGAAGGTAAAAAAGAGTTTAAGAGGGCGTTAATGCGTTGCTCAACAGCAGCGACTTGTCCTTTGAGTTCTCTATTTTTTTGTTTAAATTGCTCAAGTTCTAATGGATGAATAGTAATTGCGAGCTCATCTTGGCATAAACTTGTAAGCATGTTACTTATTTTAGTATTGGTTTTGCTGCTCTTTTGTTTTAGTTCTTTTAAGTGCAGGTATAACTGCTGAGCGGGGGCATCGCCAATGTATTTAGAAAGTTGTTCAGGCCAATCAATATCAATACCTGAAAATGCATTGCTATAAGTTTGCGCAATATTTAAATCGCCTTGTAAATCGAGCTTATCTTGGCGAATTAACTGGGTAAGCATTGCAGGGTTTTTGAGCGCTAAAAGTGTGTCTATATCTGCGCTGATCATACAATCTGCGTTTTCGTTACTTTGGGCACTGTATAAGTGTAATTGATCAGCACTATAAACGAGTTGGATGCTTTGTTGCCAATCTCTTATTTCAACCACTAAGCGCTTATGTTTAACGGCGTTTAGCTTTTGAGATAATTGTGGGTCAAGGCTAAGCGCTTGATTTAGTACACGCTCAATAAGCGAGAGTACAAAATTAGGTAACATAAAAAACTCAGATGACATTGCACCTTTATTGTTTTTTGTTATTTTTTCAAGCGCCATAACTGCTAGCCTTAATATTTAAAACCACGATGCAGTGCAACAATTCCGCCTGTGAGGTTTTGGTATGTTGTTTGTTCAAAGCCTGCATCTTCCATCATCGCTTTTAATGTGTCTTGATCTGGATGCATACGAATAGACTCAGCTAAATACTTGTACGATTCACTGTCGTTAGCAACTAGCTTACCCATTGTTGGCAATAAATTAAATGAGTAAAAATCGTAAGCTTTACTAAGTACGTCATGCTCTGGTTTTGAAAACTCTAAAACAAGTAATCTGCCACCTGGCTTTAAAATACGGTACATAGAGCGTAATGCTTTGTCTTTATCGGTAACGTTACGTAAGCCAAAGGCAATAGTGATCACATCAAAGCTATTATCTGGAAATGGCAGCATTTCTGCATTCATTTGTACGTAGTCAATATTGCCTACTAAGCCAAGATTGTGTAGTTTTTCACGACCAACCTTAAGCATAGATGAATTTATATCGCCCAAAACAACTTGACCGGTCTCGCCAACTAATTGGCTAAATTTTGCCGTTAAGTCGCCAGTGCCGCCGGCTAAATCGAGTACATGATGGCCTTTACGAACACCTGAGCTTGCAATAGTTTGACGTTTCCATAAACGATGCACACCAAAAGACATTAAATCATTCATTACATCGTATTTTGCAGCTACTGAGTGAAATACATCAGCAACCATAGAAGCTTTATCGCCCTCGGCTACTGTTTTATAACCAAAATGCGTGGTCTTTTGTTCGGTTTCGTTCATGACTAATCTCTATCGTGACAATAGAGGTTAGTGTACTTTATTGTACGCAGTAGGTGCAATTTGAATATGATTTATCAGGTAATTTATTGCCCTGCAGTGTAGCTACTTTGCCCTAATGACCGCGCTTTAAAAGCCGCATGAGACGCTTTTTTAGCTAACTGGTTAAAATCATCTTCTTGTAGATGTTGAGCAATCCCTAGAGATAAGCCAATACTAGGTAACTTAATCCCTGTTTTTGAACTAACAAAGCGAAGCTTTTCGACTCCATTTCGGACTTTTTCAGCTATAACATTGGCTGTTTCTGGGTCTATATCGGCGAGTAAAACAGTAAATTGATCTTTAGCTGTGCGGCCAGGCAAGCCACTTTGAAAAACATATTTTTGCACTTGTTTAGCTACTTTATTCAAAATAACTTCACCAATTATATCACCGTAATTTTCAGTAAAGTGATCAAGGTTATCTATTTGAATCGCAATGGCGCAAATAGACTTTTTTTGATTAGTCCATACTTGAGTTTGTTGCGTTAAATAATGGCGTTTATAAAGCCCTGTTTGGCTATCAATAATATGTTGTTTACGAAGTTGATTTAGCTGCTTTTTTGTTTTTTCGTGTAGTTGTTTGGCTTTACTTAGTTCTTGCTTAAATTGCTTGTGTTGATTTAGTAATTCGGCGGTTTGATTATGAAGTACTTCAAGCGCTTGACGGCTTTGTTCTATGTTGTTCTCATCTAGTGAATGTACGCATTCGCTCACCTGACCCGCAAAGCGAATTATCTGTTTTTCAGTAGCTTGAGAGTTTTGAGAAAGTGAACTTATAACACCATCAACATTTTGAATCATGTTGACTTGCTCTGTGTGACCGGTATTCAAAAATTCAGCATGGAGCTGTTCAATTAAAACACTGTCTATATTATCTTCAACCGCAATAGCGCGGTCTAAGGCTTTGTTCAGCTCAAGGTTAGTTTGGCTAGTATAGGTATAAACAACTTGATAATTGAGCGGCGTAGGAGAAAGTGCATAGCGCTCTAAAAACACACACACTTTAGTCATCTTCTCTTGTGCAATAGCCATGGAATCATGGAACATCATTTTAAATACCAACTAAGTACGCATAAGTGCAAATTTTAAAATATCTCATTCCATGAGGCGGTTATGCGTCCGAGCTTTTTATTATTTTTTTATACAGTAATCATTATCCGCGCTATTTAAAAGCAAAAACGATAGTTAGGGAACTTAAATTTTACTTTAGCAGCCCAATCGCTGTTTTTCTCATCAATTCGGCTGGTTTTTACTTCTGTTAACGTATGTAGCATTATTTCAATATGCTAGTTTGTCTCATTTACTTGCTATTTCTTTAGCCTACGATAGTTTTATGCAATCTATTGCATCATCAAGTTAAATAATAATGAATCTTTTTTTACCAAAAACGCTTCGCCAAACGCTTCTTGGCATAACTGCTTTATGTTCGTTAAGTGCATGTCAAATAACCACACCCAATGCGGATGAGCAGTTTACTCAAGTAGCACAATCTATTGTTCAATATAGAGAAAGTATAAATCCTTATAGCAGTTCAAAAGGGGTTGATGGCTATTTACTTGCCAATTTATCGCCAGAATTTTTAGCAAAGCAGTACAAAAGTAATACTCAATTATTAGCAGACTTAGATGCCGTAGATGCAACTAAGCTTAGTGACGAAAACCAAATTAACTTAAGTATTATTCGTGCTCAGGTGCAAAATAGCGTTGACGAATATGTGTTTAATGCGCATTACATGCCGCTTACATCTGAGTATGGTTTTCACTCCGGTCTGTCGTACATCGTTAACAGTTCTCAATATAAAAAAGAGCAAGATTTAGAGACATACCTTGCACGTTTAGCACAAATCCCCCGCTTTTTTGGGCAAAATATATATTGGATGAAAAAAGGGCTCGAAACAGGTCTCACCCAACCAAAAGCAGTGTTAGAAGGATACGAAGACTCCATAAGTACTTATATTGTTGATGATGTAACTCAATCAGAATTTTATAAACCGTTTTTAGCTAACACTGCCAGTTTAAGTGAGAGTGACTTTTATGCACTTCAACAGCGAGCTAAAGTTGTTTTAAAAAATAAAGTAATACCAGCATATAAAAGCTACTTAACGTTTTTTACTGAGCAATACCAACCGGGCGCCCGCACAAGTATTGGTATTTCAGAAACCCCTAATGGCAAAGCTTTTTATAAAAACCGTGCTAAGCATTACACTACTACCGACATGACACCAAAAGAGATCCACGAGCTAGGCTTAAAAGAAGTTGCTCGCATTCGAGGTGAAATGGAAGCTGTAATAAAAGAAGTTGGTTTTAAAGGCTCATTTGCTGAGTTTATTCACTTTTTACGTACCGACCCACAGTTTTACGCAACAACACCTGAGCAACTTTTGAAAGAAGCATCTTACATTGCTAAAAAAATGGATGCACAGCTGCCTAAGTTATTTCATACCTTACCGCGCAAACCTTATGGCGTGGCACCGGTACCCGCAAGTATTGCCCCTAAATACACAACAGGTCGGTATTCTGGCTCTAATCGAGATGATGAAGCTGGATACTACTGGGTAAATACTTACGCTTTAGATAAGCGCCCTTTGTATGTTTTAGAAGCATTAACATTGCACGAAGCAGTGCCAGGTCATCATTTACAAATATCACTTAATGCAGAGCTTGAAAATTTGCCGAGCTATCGTCGTGATGCTTACCTTTCGGCATTTGGCGAAGGTTGGGGGCTTTACTCTGAATATTTAGGTTTAGAGGCAGGCTTTTATCAAGACCCATATAGCCGTTTTGGTCGCTTAACTTATGAAATGTGGCGAGCAGCACGTTTGGTTGTTGATACAGGGATGCACATGTATGGCTGGAGCCGCGAGCGAGCTATGAACTTTATGAGCGAGAACACCGCGCTTTCGCTGCATAATGTTAAAACAGAAACTGACCGTTATATATCTTGGCCAGCTCAGGCACTGTCATACAAAATTGGTGAGTTAACTATTAAACGTTTACGTGTTGAAGCAGAGCAAGCGCTTGGACCAAATTTTGATATTCGCGAATTTCACCATCAGGTTCTTCGCCATGGTTCAGTGCCCTTGTCAGTATTAGAAACACAGGTACGTTTATATATAAAAAATGAGTTAACTAAGCTGCAAAATTAGCTTTGTAGGGCTTATAAACCTTGAACAAACAAAGGTGTTGTGTCATTTTGACCGCAACACCTTTTTTATACCACAGACCTAGTAATGTAATTTATTTTAGCGACTCCAATCGTCAAAATATTCACATACTACGCAATAGGTATTATCTAAAAATATAGCCATCAAGGGGCCTTAGATGAGCAATTTCATTATGTTTAGTATTGACGTATTTGCGAGTATTTTTATTATCGCACTTGGGTTAATTGTGCTTACTGTTATTATTTTTTACTTTCGCGATATAACACAAACAAAACATGCTATTAGGCGTAACTACCCAGTAATTGGCCGCTTTCGATATTTTTTTGAGCGCCAAGGTGAATTTTTCAGACAATACTTTTTTGCTCTCGATCGAGAAGAAATGCCATTTAACCGCGCTGAGCGCAGTTGGGTTTACCGTGCAGCAAAAGATGTCGATCGCACCGCTGCATTTGGTTCAACACAAAGCTTAGAAGTGACGGGTACGGTTATGTTTATGAACTGTGCTTTTCCTACTTTAGATGAAGAAGCACTCGACCCGAGTAATGTTACTTTAGGTCCGTATTGTAAAACACCTTACACCACTAATTCGTTATTTAATGTGTCGGGCATGAGCTTTGGTGCGCTTTCAAAGCCTGCTGTGCGCGCTTTATCAAAAGGTGCTAAATTAGCGGGTTGCTGGATGAACACAGGTGAAGGGGGCTTAAGCCCTTACCACCTTGAAGGTGGCGCCGATCTGGTATTTCAAATTGGTACAGCTAAATATGGTGCCCGAGACGAGCATGGAAACTTAAGCACCGAAAAACTTAAAGAAATAGCAGCTCACGAACAAGTCAAAATGTTCGAGCTAAAAATGAGCCAAGGTGCAAAACCAGGTAAAGGCGGTATGTTACCAGGGCGCAAAGTTAACGCCGAAATAGCTAAAATTAGGGGTATTCCAGAAGGGCAAGATTCGATTAGCCCAAATGGACACCCTGAAATTAAAAACCCAGCCGATATTCTCGATATGATTGCCACTGTGCGTAATGCCACAGGAAAGCCAACAGGCTTTAAAGTCGTTATTGGTGATTACACCTGGTTAGAAACGTTATTTGCAGAAATAAATCATCGTGGCATTGAGTCGGCACCCGATTTTATAACAATTGATAGTGCTGATGGTGGTACGGGGGCTGCACCGCAGCCGCTTATGGATTCGGTGGGTTTACCTCTTCGCGAAAGCTTGCCGCTTGTAGTTAATATGCTTGAAAAGCACGGGCTTCGAGATCGCGTGAAAATTATTGCATCGGGTAAATTAATCGTACCTTCAAAGGTTGCTTGGGCATTGGCGCTCGGTGCTGATTTTGTTGTATCGGCTCGTGGTCATATGTTTGCACTGGGCTGTATTCAGGCAATGCAATGTAATAAAGATACCTGTCCAACCGGGATCACTACGCATAACGAGCGTTTGCAACGCGGCTTAAATGTAGCTGATAAAGCGCAACGAGTAGCTAACTATAATAAATACATTCATTACGGAGCCGGTTTAATTGCTCACTCATGCGGTGTAACAAGTGCACGAGAGTTGGCTCGTAAGCATGTACGTATAGTGCAAGAAAGTGGGCTTTCAGAGCCGCTTGATAAGATTTATGAAAACTACAAGTAAGCTTTAACTAACTAGAAGGCGCTTATAGCTGTCTCTTATACACAAATCCCTGCTAAGAAATTAGCGGGGATTTTTTTGAACTAAATCTCAATGTCATGATCAGATCTTCAAATCTTGTTTGAGGGCACA
>NZ_JACJDN010000001.1:0-38723 GCF_014163565.1 Pseudoalteromonas sp. SR45-5
TGCACATCGGGTAACACTTACGCATACTGGCGAGTTATATTACGATCGCTATCGTAAACTGTTCGATGAAGTAGAGTGTATCGAGCAAGCACTTTGTGATGAAAAAGACCAACCTAAAGGGAAAATTAGGATCTGTGCCCCCATTTACATGGGTAAACATTTTTTAAGTCCTATTTTTTGTGATTTTTTACTGCAGTATCCCGATATTCAACTAGATTTACGCTTTTCAAATAACCTTATTGATATTGAAAAAGAAGCGATTGATATAGCATTTAGAGTAAGAAACCCTGCCATTGATAATTGGGTTATTAGAGAGCTTAAACTTATTCATAATGTGCTTTGTGCTCACCCAGACCATGATTATCAATCCATCACTCATCCTAAACAATTAGAGCAGCACCCAAAAATTGCGTGCGTTGGGTTGGTTCCGTGGCAATTAAACAATCAGCAAACGAGCGAAGAGTACAGTTTTAATCCAAACACACATGTTCGATTGGAGGTTGATGAAATTCAAATGATGAAACAAGCAGTTTAGTCTGGTGTAGGCATTAGCTACATTCCTGATTATATAGCATTACCACTTATTAAAGCCGGAAAGCTTAAACGCATTCTTCCTGATTGGCAAAGCAAAGGGCAGCCATTTTCTATGCTTTATCGCGACAGAAAACAAGTATCTTATCGGGTACGACTATTAATAGAGCATACATTGCAACACTTCAACGAAAAGTAGCAATGTATGCTTTTAAAAGGAAAGCTTTAAACGTTTAAAAACTAAGCCTAAGTACAATTACACCTAAAAATGCTGTTGCTAATCCTATCACTTCTTGGCGGGTAAAAGACTCTTTTAGAATGATGCGTGAGTAGAGCAAAATAATTAAAATGTTCATCCCCGAAATTGCCGAAACGAGCCCTGTATTACCAATTGCAAAAGCCGATATTATTGCCACCATACCTGCCACGTTTGTTAATCCAATCAGTAACCCGCATGAAAATGTTTTACTCGCAGACCAATACCCTTGAGAAGTGCCTTGCTCTGCTAGCATTTTTTTACGCTTTACTAACCAACTAACAGCAAAAAGAAAACTACCAAACCCAAACATAGACGTTAGCGTTGCAAACGTATCGGCCTCAAGAAGTGTTGATTGCTTACCCATTAAATCATTAAATGCAAAGGCAAGTGCAGCGAGTAATCCCCATTGCGCACCTTGTAGGTTACTCAACGAAATATCGCTTGAATAACGAATGATATAAAGGCCGCCAAAAATAATGAAAAAGCCAATTAATTGAATTGTTGTTAAGGTCTCCTGCCACAATAAAAAAGCAAATAAAAGGACAAACAAAGGCGTCAATCCTGATAAAATACTAATTAAAGACGCTTTACCAACCGAAAACCCCTTATGCAACAAACCATTAGCAGCAAAAGAGCCAAAACCTAACGCAAGCCCAACCGTAATGTCTGTCCAGCCATACCATGTATGTTCAAATACCACAGTACCTAGCGCACTAATAACAAATCCTACAAAAAATACACCGAATAATAATAAGTTACGGTTAATCTTTTTCTGCGACGTCCATTGATACAACACTCCTCGGGCACCAAAAAAAACGGTTGCGAGTAATGCAAAAATTATCCACATACAAAAATGATTCCTTTAAAAAGTAATGGGGTAACAGTGAGGAGCGATTTAACAACACGTGTTAAGTACGAATATCCATTATATTCGCTTTTAAAATTTTATAAATAAGCATTAATGATAAGATAAATTCCATAAATGGTATTTAAAAAATAGCAGATGAAGATATAACTGCTCAGCGTCACTCTATTTAATAAAATAGCTTTGAGCAGTTATTAGAGTGGATCCTAACTGACCTTTTTGAACGGATTACGGGTATCTTGGTGCGCGTCTAGATTACGCATTAAAATAGCGTGATCTAAGTTAATGCCCTCATCTAGCTGGATTTTTACAATATGACCAGAGCCTTTAGCATCGCTAATACTTTTGCCTCTTTTGTTTTCCATATATTCAAGCGTAAAAGTAATGTTACCTTGTGGTGTCATAAGCTCTAAAGAGTGACCAGTACAAAATTTATTTTTAACGTCTATTTCAACTAATCCATTTTCGCAGCGCCCAAGTACTTCACCCACAAATTGCTGCTTAGTTGATACAGAGTGACCGTATTCATAGTTTTGATAATCTTGGTGGGCATGGCGTTTTAAAAAGCCTTCGGTATAACCACGATGCGCCAAGTTTTCTAATGTTTTAAATAAGCTAGTATCAAATGGTTTACCCGAAGCCGCATCATCTATTGCTTTACGATAAACTTGTGCAGTGCGCGCCACATAATAAAATGACTTAGTACGCCCTTCTATTTTTAAACTATGTACCCCCATTTTTGTTAACTGCTCTACGTATTGCACAGCGCGTAAATCTTTGGAATTCATAATATACGTGCCGTGTTCATCCTCAAACGCAGGCATATACTCACCAGGGCGACCTTGTTCCTCTAGAATAAATACATCGTTGCTTGGCGCGCCTTCACCCAGTGTAGGAATCACTTGTTTGGGGTCAATTTTATGTACCGTTTCGCCAGTTTCGTTCTCAACACCAGGTTTTACATCGTAATCCCAGCGACATGCATTAGTACACGTGCCTTGATTTGGATCGCGCTTATTTATGTAACCAGAGAGCAAGCAACGCCCCGAATACGCCATACACAGTGCGCCATGTACAAATACTTCAAGTTCGGTGTCTGAGCAGAGTGTGCGTATTTCGGTTATTTCTTCGAGCGACAGCTCTCTTGATAAAATCACCCGTTCGATCCCCTGCTTTGCCCAAAATTGTACACTCGCGTAATTTACCGCATTTGCCTGTACTGATAAGTGAATGGACATCGCAGGCCATTTTTCACGAACAAGCATAATTAAACCAGGGTCCGACATAATCAGCGCATCGGGCTGCATCGCAATAACTGGCTCTATATCACGTAAATACGATTTTACTTTCGCGTTATGCGGCGCAATATTAGACACCACATAAAACTTTTTATTTTGCGCATGCGCTTCACTAATACCAATTTGCAGCGTGTCTAAGTCAAATTCATTATTGCGCACACGCAAACTATAACGAGGCTGCCCCGCATAAACCGCATCTGCGCCATAAGCAAACGCGTAGCGCATGTTTTTTAAACTGCCTGCGGGGCATAATAATTCAGGAATAAAAGGCATTGAAGAAATAACGGGTAACATGTGCGCTCCATACATCGAACTGGGTTTAAACCAGTTGCATGAGTTTTACCAATTTGATTGAAAAATTAAGCATTAATCCAGTGAAATTGGTGTTATTGAAAAATACATAAACACAAGCGCAGCAGTATAAATATGGCTAATAATTTAAATTTGATCGAGATCATAAAACAGCAATCAAACTGGTTTTTAATAAAATTAGGATTTTTCACTTAAAACGCGTATAATTCGCGCCCGTTAATATTCACACTTTTACTTAAAATTATTGGAGCATAAAGATGGCTTTAGAGCGTACTTTCTCAATCGTAAAACCTGATGCAGTTGCTAAAAACCACATTGGCGCTATCTACAACCGTTTCGAAACTGCTGGCCTTAAAATCGTTGCAGCTAAAATGGTTCACCTTTCACAAGAGAAAGCTGAAGGTTTCTACGCAGAACATAGCGAACGTCCTTTCTTTGGCGCTTTAGTATCTTTCATGACATCTGGTCCAGTAATGGTTACAGTTCTTGAAGGCGAAAACGCTGTTCTTAAAAACCGTGAAATCATGGGTGCTACTAACCCTGCTGAAGCACTAGCTGGCACTTTACGTGCAGACTACGCTGATAGCATCGACGAAAACGCTGTTCACGGTTCTGATGCTGTTGAATCTGCTGCTCGCGAAATCGCGTACTTCTTCGCTGACGAAGAGCTTTGTTCACGTACTCGTTAATTCGAATTCGTTAACAAAATGAAAAGGGCTTTCGGGCCCTTTTTTAGTCATTACGCAAAGTATCCATAAGTGCATTTTTTGATATTTTACTTAATGATTAAAGTGAGTGAATTGTGTACAATTCGTCCTCGTAAATTTTTATCTCCACCGTCACCGATTGAGGTTGTTTCATGACCGAGCAAAAAAAGATTAACTTATTAGATTTAAACCGAGATGCAATGCGCGAGCTATTTGCATCGTTCGGTGAAAAGCCGTTTCGTAGTGACCAGGTGATGAAATGGATTTATCATTTTGGCGTAGATAACTTCGACGAAATGACTAACGTAAATAAAAAGCTTAAAGAAAAGCTTAAAGCTGAGTGCGAAATTGTAGCGCCAGAAATAACAGTTCGCCAACAAGCAAGCGACGGTACTATTAAGTACGCGCTTATTCTTGAAGGCGGCCAAGAAGTAGAAGCCGTTTGGATCCCTGAAAAAGAGCGCGCTACGTTATGTGTATCATCACAAGTGGGTTGTGCGCTTGAATGTACTTTTTGTTCTACTGCTCAACAAGGCTTTAACCGTAACTTAAAAGTATCTGAAATTATTGGCCAAGTTTGGCGTGTAGCTAAAGATATAGGCCTTGATGGTCATAGCGAAAAGCGCCCAGTGACTAATGTTGTAATGATGGGTATGGGCGAGCCTTTACTTAATCTTAAAAACGTAGTGCCAGCAATGGAACTAATGATGGACGATTGGGGCTTTGGTTTATCTAAGCGCCGCGTAACATTAAGTACTTCAGGCGTTGTACCTGCTCTTGATTTACTAAAAGAAAAAATTGACGTAGCACTGGCTATATCTCTTCACGCACCCGATAACGCACTGCGTGATATTTTAGTGCCTGTTAATAAAAAGTACCCTATTGAAGAGTTTTTAGCGGCGTGTCGTCGTTATATCGACGGTTCAAAAGCTAATAAAGACGTAACTGTTGAATACGTTATGCTTAATGGCATTAACGACAGCACTGACCAAGCGCATGCATTAGTACAAACGTTAAAAGGCACACCGTCTAAGGTAAACCTTATTCCGTTTAACCCGTTCCCGGGTAACGAGTACACACGCTCAAGTAATAGCCGTATCGACCGCTTTTCAAAAGTACTACAAGCTGCAGGTGTAACCTGTATTGTGCGCCGTACTCGCGGTGATGATATTGACGCAGCTTGCGGTCAGTTAGTCGGTGACGTAGTTGACCGTACTAAACGTTTAGCTAAAAAGAAAATCCGCGACGATAACGCGATTGCCGTTAATATCCACCAAGCATAATCTGTAACAGCCTTATATGAATAAACCATATAAGGCTGATAAGTTGTTTATTTTTAAATAAATGATGCAAGAGTAAAGCTTTTAGGTAAGATAGGCGACATGGACTAAAAATAAAGAGATAAGGTAATGCGATCTATACTTGCTATAACACTATCAACACTTGCCCTAAGTGGCTGTGTGAGTGAAAGTAGTTATAACGGCAGTAATAAACCCGTCGTCGAAAATAAAGTTAATAATACTGGCGCAGCACGAACACGAATTGCTTTAGCCCTACAGTATTTAAAAACGGGTAATAATTCTCAAGCCAAATACAATTTAGAACGTGCAGCAGCATTTGCTCCTGACCTACCTGAAGTACATTACTCTCTTGCTTATTACTACCAACAAGTGGGCGAAAACCCGCTAGCTGATAAAGCCTACCAAAAAGCACTTGAAATCAAGCCAGACGATCCTAACACTCTCAATAACTACGGTGTGTTTTTATGTGGTATTGATGAATACGATCGTGCAACTGATCAATTTTTAAAAGCTATTGAAGTACCAAGTTATATTCGCGTTGCCGAAAGCTACGAAAATTTAGCCCTGTGTGCTATTGAATTTGATGACTTTGAAAATGCAGAAAGCTACTTTCAGCAGGCACTTAATCACAGCTCTCAGCGTACATCTACATTAATTAGCTTAGCCGCACTGTATTACGCTAAAAGTGACTTGTACAAAGCCAGTGAACTTTTAAAACGCTATGAAAGTACGGGTCGAGTATCTTCTCGCGCATTAATGCTTAGCTATCTTGTAAAAAACCGAATGGGCAGAATTGAAGAAGCTGAAAAAATTTCCAACACTATTTTGCAAACTTACTCTACCAGCAACGAAGCCTATGCGTTAAAAGAGAAAAGAACACGTTTTAATGAGTTTGAAATACTGCGAGAAAAATACCGTAAAGCGCAGTTAAAAGAACTAAAAAATGACGCAAGCGGCGCGCACGTTAGTTCAAAACCAAAAATAAAAGTTATTAGAAAGAAACGTTCGCCAGAGGACGGTTCAACAAGCTTGGTAACAAACAACGAGCAAAAAACAGATAAAAAGCTCGCAACAGCAAATAACCAAAATGTAAATCCAGTTATAGCAAGAGAAGAGCAAGCTCAAGCATTGCCAAATACGCTCAGTACGCAAGCCGACGAAGCAACCGTAATAGCAAAACAAGTAACGACCCAAAAAGAAGAGGCTCCTAAAGTCGTCGCGCCAAGCAACCCTACCGATACATCGGCTGTTATGCTTGCACTTACTACTGAGCACGACTCTGCAGATTCTATAGTAGCAGCGCCTGAAAAAGCGCAACCCGTTTTAGAACTTCAAAAAGAAGTTATAGCAACAAAACAACCGGCTAAAGCCGATGACGAGGTAACAATAATCTCGTTTGGCGCACCTAAAACAGGCCAGTTTAATTCGCAGCAAACTAGTAACTACAGTAATTCTGCACCTGCAGTTACAAATCAAAAAAACAGTAGCGACGTGGTATTCTACGAAGCGACTAAAAACACAACCGTTTTTGAAAACAGTAACTATCAAAATAATGCTGATATTGAATTTAAAAGCTACGAAGCAGTGCAAAAAACTGAGCTTCCAATGCTTAACCCTAAAGTATCGCCTTTACGCGTGCCATTTCATGTAATTGCTGTTGGCGAAAACCTATTTAGCATTTCGGTGCGATACAATGTTAAACTACAAAAACTCCTGCAATGGAATGGTTTAAAAGAGTCGGATCGGGTAATGAATGGAAGTAAAATATACCTAAACGATCCTAATATTTATTACGAAATTAAAGCTGGTGATTCCCTTTACGATATAGCTACCCAGCGGCATGTATTAATTGATGAATTAATGCGATGGAATAAATTAAGTCCTGATATAGCATTAAAACCAGGGCACAGACTTTTACTAGTGGATCCAGACTCATACACATTATGAATGAAGAAAATACGCAAACACAGAGCGAACAGCCAACTGTAGGCCAAATACTAAAAAATCATAGAGAGCAAGCAAACGTTAGCATCGCAACTATCGCTGCACCGTTAAAGCTGTCTGAACTTCAAATTAAACGCCTTGAAAATGATGAATTTGCGTTACTAGGCCCTATCACTTTTGTTAAAGGCTATATAAAAAATTATTGCCGTGAATTAAAAGTCGATAGCGCACCTATATTAGCAATGATGCCGGCCCCACCAGAGCCGACCAAGCCCGCTAATATGCAAAGCTTTTCGCGCCGAACAGAAAAAGAAGCAAGCGACAGCCGTTTAATGTTTTTTAGTTATTTAATTTTAGCGATTGTTATTGGCTCATCTGCTTTATGGTTTTGGCAAAACGCCACCCCCATTGAAGAGCAAACCAGTAAAATAAACGTTGCCAACTCAATAATGAGTGAACGACAAGCAGCTCAACCCAGTATTTTACAGCAACAGCAACAAGCCGAAATTAACGACGAATCACTATTAGAATCAAAAGATACGCTTGAAACATCAACAAGCTCAGAAGCCGTTACAGAAACGGCTCCTATTACATCTAACAACGAAAGCCAAGAAGATGCTAGCAGTACAATTGTTATGAACTTTAACGGCGAAAGTTGGGTTGAAATTTACGATGGCGAAGGCGAAAAAATAGCATTCGGCGTGAAAAAAGCAGGCTACATTATGACCGTAAGCGGAACGCCTCCTTTTTCAGTTGTGCTTGGTAAGCATGACGCTGTAGACATTACTTTAAACGGCGAACCTGTAGATGTTTCTGCATTTCCTAAAAACCGTTTAGCCAAATTTACATTACCACTAGCAGAGTAGTCGCTATGTTTTCAGAATCCCCAATTAAACGCAGAAAATCCACCCGTATCAATGTAGGTAACGTCCCTATTGGTGACGGCGCCCCTATTGCTGTGCAATCAATGACCAATACCGACACCATGGATGTTGATGCAACCGTTGCACAAATTCAGGCAATACAAGATGCAGGTGCCGACATAGTGCGTGTATCAGTACCGACTATGGACGCAGCTGAAGCGTTTAAAAGTATTAAAGAACAAGTGACTATTCCGCTAGTAGCCGATATTCACTTTGATTACCGTATAGCCTTAAAAGTGGCAAAGTACGGCGTAGATTGTCTGCGCATAAACCCAGGTAATATAGGTAGCGAAGAGCGTATAAGAGCTGTGGTCGATTCTGCTCGCGAGCATAACATTCCTATTCGTATTGGTGTAAATGGCGGCTCACTTGAGCGCGACTTACAAGAAAAATATGGCGAGCCTACACCTGAAGCCTTATTAGAATCAGCAATGCGCCATGTAGATATATTACGCCGCCTTGATTTTGACCAATTTAAAATATCGGTAAAAGCATCAGACGTATTTTTAGCGGTAGGCGCCTATCGCTTACTCGCTAAAGAAATAGACCAACCACTGCATTTAGGTATTACCGAAGCGGGCGGCATGCGATCTGGCTCGGTTAAATCAGCCGTAGGTTTAGGTATGCTACTTGCTGAAGGTATTGGCGATACACTGCGAGTGTCGCTTGCAGCTGACCCTGTTCAAGAAATTAAAGTAGGTTTTGATATTTTAAAATCGCTGCGCATACGTTCGCGCGGTATTAACTTTATTGCATGCCCTAGCTGTTCTCGTCAAGAATTTGATGTAGTAAGCACCATGAACCAGCTAGAAGAGCGCCTTGAAGATATTATTGAGCCTGTATCGGTTTCGGTAATTGGCTGTGTTGTAAACGGCCCAGGTGAAGCACTCGTTAGTGATATAGGCCTTGCCGGTGCAAACCGTCGCTCAGGTTTATACATTAATGGTGAGCGCCAAAAAGCACGTATTGACAACAACAATATTGTTGACCAGCTCGAAGGCTACGTGCGCGACTTTATTGCTCAAAAAGAGCAGCAAACACCTATCGATATTAAAATAGTCGAATAAATACCGTATAAAGCGCCAAACAGCGGTGTTTGGCGTTTACCTTTATGACCAGAACGCTATAATAGCGGGTCAATTTTTAGCATTCTTGTTGTGTAAGCATTTTTTATTACACATAAACAGCATTTAGGATTTATCAGTGGCAAAACAAATTCAGGCAGTTCGCGGTATGAACGATTGTCTGCCGGGCGATACACAAGTTTGGCAGAAAGTAGAAAGCATTTTACGCGAGACAGTAGCATCGTTCGGTTATCAAGAAATTCGTTTTCCTATTGTAGAATCAACCGACTTATTCAAACGCTCTATTGGTGAAGTTACCGATATAGTAGAAAAAGAAATGTACACCTTTGCCGATCGCAATGGCGACTTATTAACACTTCGCCCAGAAGGCACCGCAGTATGCGTACGTGCTGGCAACCAAAATGGCTTACTATATAACCAAGAACAACGCCTTTGGTACATGGGTCCAATGTTTCGTCACGAACGTCCGCAAAAAGGTCGTTACCGTCAGTTTCACCAATTTGGTTTAGAAACATTTGGTATTGCCACAGCCGACATAGACGCAGAAGTTATTTTATTAACAGCGCAACTATGGGAAGCCTTTGGTATTACTGACCACGTTCGTTTAGAGCTAAATTCTTTAGGCTCTAACGAAGCGCGTGCAGATTACCGTGATGCGTTAGTAGCCTACCTTGAGCAACATATTGACGTGCTTGATGAAGACTCAAAACGTCGTATGTATTCAAACCCATTACGCGTACTTGATAGCAAAAACCCAGACGTACAAGCAATTTTAACTGATGCGCCTAAATTGTCTGAAAACTTAGACGCTGAATCAAAAGAACATTTTGAAAATTTATGTGAACGTTTAGACGCTGCTGGCGTCTCATATACGGTTAATGAAAAGTTAGTACGTGGTTTAGACTACTACAACCGCACCGTATTTGAATGGGTAACCGACAGCTTAGGCGCACAAGGCACTGTATGTGCTGGCGGTCGTTACGACGGCTTAGTTGAACAGCTTGGCGGCAAAGCAACCCCAGCAGTTGGTTTTGCAATGGGTCTAGAGCGCTTAGTGTTATTACTACAAGCGCTTGAGTGTGTAGGTGACATTCGTCGTAATGCTGATGTATATTTAGCAGCAATGGGCGACAAAGCAAGCATTCAAGCTCCTGCAATTGCAGCGCAACTACGTAAAGACGTACCAGGTTTACGCGTTATGGTGCATGCGGGCGGCGGCAACTTTAAAAAACAATTAAAACGTGCTGATAAAAGCGATGCACTTGTTGCAGTGATTATTGGTGAAGATGAATTAGAAAAAGGCGTTGTGACCATCAAGTATTTACGCGAGCGTAAAGAACAAGTCACATTAGAATTAGAACAAGCTAAAGCGCTATTAGCTGAGCTTATTAACGGCTAAGCGAACATTAGAGGTAAGAATGGATATTTATTCAACAGAAGAACAACAAGCAGAAGCCATTAAACGCTTTTTCCGTGAAAACGGCATTTCACTTGCACTAGGCATACTTGTTGGCCTTGGTGGCTTATATGGCTGGAAAGCATATAACCAAAACCAAATTACTACCGCTGAAAAAGCATCAGATTCATATACAGCGCTTGTTGAAAGTGATGATGTATTATCTTCAGCTGATGCGTTTATTAGCGAAAATAAAGATACAAACTACGCAACACTTGCTGCATTTGTTGCTGCAAAAGACGCTGTAGAAGCAAAAAAATTAGATGTAGCAAGCGAAAAGCTAAGCTGGATAGTGTCTAATACTGAAAATACAGAATTAAAAGCAATTGCGATTACACGTTTAGCGCGAATTCAAATTGCACAAACTAACTATGACGATGCATTAACTACATTAAATGCACCATTACCTGAAGCATTCAATGCAAACGTTGCCGAGCTTAAAGGCGATATTTACACACAGCAAGGTAACAAAGATCAAGCACGTACTGCATACCAAGCAGCAATAGATGCGGGTGGATTAACAAGTAACCCACTATTACAAATTAAGTTAGATGACCTAGCAGTAACTAGCCCAGCGGCATAAGGTTTTAGGCATGAAAAAATTTACAACAGCAGCCCTTGCCCTATGTATGGCAACACTGATGGGTTGTTCATCAAGTGATGATGAAGATGAACTAGTACTTCCTGAAATTGTAAACCAATTTGAAACTGACGTTGTTTGGCAAGAATCTGTAGGTGATGGCGTAGAGCATTACTTTTCTCGTTTAACACCAGCTGTTTACAAAGATACTGTATATGTTGCTAGCCGCGAAGGCCAAGTAGAAGCGCTTTCGCTTACTAACGGCGATACCAAGTGGGAAACCGATGTACGCCAAGATTTATCGTTTTGGCCATGGGCTGACAACGGTAATGCAAAATTATCAGGTGGTATTTTGCAAGCCTATGGTAAAATTTATATAGGTTCTGAACACGGCTTTATTATTGCTCTTGATCGCGAAACCGGTGAAGAAGTTTGGCGTAAAAATGTACCAGGCGAATCACTGTCTAAACCGACAGCAGGCGATGGCTTAATATTTGTAAATTTAGGCTCTGGTAAATTGTTAGCCCTTCACCCAGATACGGGCGAAGAGCGTTGGAGTTTTGAACAAGAAGTTCCACCACTAACATTACGCGGACAAAGCTCGCCAACTGTTGCTAACGGTGGTGTATTAGTAGGCCTTGAAACAGGCAAGCTAAGCGTTTTAATTTCAGACAGTGGTTACTCAGCATGGAGCGCAGAAATTGCGGTTGCTAAAGGCGCATCAGAATTTGAACGCCTAGTTGACGTAGACACTCAACCACTTATTAGCGGTCCATATGCTTACGCTATAGCTTACAACGGCAACTTAGCTGCTGTAGATATTCGCTCTGGCAACGTAGTGTGGAAACGTGAGTACAGCAGCTACCGCGAAATTGCGATGGATGCACAAACAATTTATTTAGTAGATAGCGATGGTGTTATTTACGCATTAGATAAAAATTCAGGTATTGAACGTTGGAGCCAACCCGCTCTACGTGGTTGGTACCTAACAGGCCCTGCAGTTGCAGGTAGCCACTTAGCTTTAGGCGACCAAGAAGGTAACCTACATTGGCTAAATAAAGAAACTGGCGAGCTAGTATCTCGAGAAGACTTTGACAGCTCAGGCTTTTTTGTTGAGCCAGTTGTGGCCGACGATAAGCTAATTTTATACACCCGTGATGGTGAAGTTAGTATGGTAAAAATACCAAACTAACTGACTGCTATTAGTATAACCTGCTAATAGTTAATTGTTTTTTGTAAGGCTTCGCACTGCGAAGCCTTTTGTTGTTTTTTAAAGAGGTAGTTTATGCTTCCCGTGATCGCTCTAGTTGGGCGACCCAATGTGGGCAAGTCCACATTATTTAACCGTTTAACACGTACTCGTGATGCACTCGTAGCCGATTTTCCAGGTTTAACACGAGATAGAAAATATGGCCAAGCTAGTTACGATGGCTATGAATTTATCGTGGTAGACACGGGCGGTATTGATGGCTCAGAAGAAGGCATCGAAATCGAAATGGCAGATCAATCTCTGCTAGCCATTGAAGAAGCCGACATTGTTCTGTTTTTAGTAGATGCTCGTGTAGGTATGACCGTAGCTGACCAAGCCATTGCTAATCACTTGCGTAAACAAGAGAAAAAGTGCTTTGTTGTTGCCAATAAAACCGACGGCATTGATGCAGATTCAAACTGTGCTGAATTTTACCAATTATCATTAGGTGAAATACATCACATTGCAGCTGCACATGGCCGTGGTATTACCCTATTACTTGAACAAACACTTCAGCCGCTTATTGCTGAACTAGCTGCTCAAGATGAAGAAGTAACAGGCGATGACGAAGAATTAATCGATCTTTACGAAGAAGGCGAAGGTGATGATACCGATCATCAAGCGTTTGCTGACAAACCTGTAAAGCTTGCTATTATTGGTCGCCCTAATGTTGGTAAGTCAACACTTACAAACCGTATATTGGGTGAAGATCGTGTAATTGTATATGATATGCCAGGTACAACGCGCGATTCTATTTATATTCCAATGACGCGTAACGACAAAGAGTATGTGTTAATTGACACAGCCGGTGTTCGTAAGCGTAAAAAAGTAAGTGACGTAGTTGAAAAGTTCTCAGTAATTAAAACACTACAAGCAATCGAAGATTGTAACGTGGTTTTACTTGTTGTGGATGCGCGCGATGGTATTTCTGATCAAGACTTAAGCTTATTAGGTTTTGCGCTTAACTCAGGTCGTTCGCTGGTTATTGCCGTTAATAAATGGGATGGCCTTGACGACTACGTTAAAGATCGTATTAAAACAGAGCTTGATCGCCGTTTAGGCTTTATTGACTTTGCACGCTTACACTTTATATCTGCACTTCACGGTACAGGTGTTGGTCATTTATTTGAATCGGTTGATGAAGCGTACGAGTCAGCAACTAAGCGTATTAGCACCGCAATGCTTCGCCGTATTATGGACATGGCTCAAGCCGATCACCAGCCGCCACTTGTTCGTGGTCGTCGTGTTAAGCTTAAATATGCGCATGCCGGTGGTTATAACCCGCCACGTATTGTAATTCATGGTAACCAAGTTCACGATTTACCAGATAGCTACAAACGCTACCTTATGAACTACTACCGTAAAGCACTTAAAATTATGGGCACCCCAATCAAAATTGAATTTAGAGAAGGTGATAACCCATTTGCAGGGCGTACTAATAAAGTAACGCTTTCGCAAAAACGTAAAATACGTGCGTTTGCAAAAGAAAACCGTAATAAATAAACTGCATAAGCGTTAATTTATTACAGAAAAACGGCGTACTTTTTAGTACGCCGTTTTTTATTACTGAAAATTAAGTAATGCTAATTGCACCAGCCGTTCAACTGTCGTGTCTTGAACATTTTTAGGCGCTTTGGGGTAATACTTTGATTTTGGCGGCTTAATAGTTATAAACCCATGATTGGTCGCCATTTCGTGGGCTAACAGCTTACGCTCTCGGGGGGTTAAATGGTTTTCGTGTATTTTTGCCAGCTCGCCGCTATCAAGCCATATGCCTGCACAACCAGGGCATTCGTCTATCTCAACCACTTTGAGCGGCGAAAAATACCGGCGCATCATCACAATACTTGGGCATTTAGGGCAATTTACTCGCGATAAGACTTCGCCCTCACCTTCGGTATAATTACTCAAATACTTAAGTAAAACCTGACCATGCTTTAACTCCGGCGAGCTAAACTTAAAAATTTGGCTGTTATCAAAAAATACGCCGCCTTGCGCTGACGTAAAAACAGTAATCCCGCCAACAAGTAAAGGTTCAAGTGGCGTATTACTACGAGGACAATACATTTAAAATTCCTTTTTATTTATTTTCTTTTACTCAAGTGCTTTATGAATAAGCCCAACAAGCGGGCCGGGCAATGTAATATTACCTGCAAGTACAAACTCATGCGCGTCATCTGACATTTTTTGCCATGTACGGCGAATAATACCAATCCATTTTTCTTCATTGTAATCTGGTTTTGCATTGGCAAACCCAAGCATATAATGTTCAATAAATACAAGGCTTGCTACATCTTCTACTAATTGGCTGTCTGGGTTACGTTTAATATTTTTTTTAGCGACCGCATCGTACACTCGGTTTTGCTCAGCTTCACCGTAACCAGCTTGCTTCATGAGCGCAACCACGCTGCTAGCATGAAATATATAAAGTGCACTGCGCCACTGATGATAGCCCTGTTTGTTCATTTCAAAATCACTACGTGGCGACTTCCAACGCTGAATATGCTGTGCACGCACTGCAATTTGCATGAGTTCATCGGCATCTGGTTTAAAACGAGTTAACATTTCGCTCATGCGCAAGGCGTATAAACTTTCTTTTGGAAAGCTTTGTCCATTGTGCTGCTCAGTATTAGGGTCTTGGTCGTTTGCTTCATCAATTAAGGTAATTACTTTATTAAACATGACGATCATTTTTTATAATAAGTTTTAGTCATTCTAAACGCTGATAAAACAATAAACTAGTACGCCAATCAGTTACGCAGTGAAATTTGTTCAATCAAAAAGTAAAACCAAGAGTTACAGGTTATAAAAGTAAGCGCATTGATTAAGTTAACTTGGTACTATATTGAGCACAAATTAAAATAAAAAAGCGCGATAAATAATAACTAACTCGCCAATAACGGATGACTATGTTTAAAAAAAGTATTCTAGCTATATGCTTAGCGGTTGCATCGCTACCAAGCTTAGCCGACACTAACACTGATTTAAAAACCATTATTGATAACCACTGGCAAAACGCCAAAGCTGAAAAAATATTTTTTCGTACCGACCCAGACGGCTGGAAGCCAAACGGTACATTGCCAAATTGGAGCGAGCAAGCCATTGCAAAGCGCCAAGCTTATAACAACAGCGTGCTAAAAAGCTTAGCCAGCATTGACCCAAAAACGCTCAACAACGAGCAGCTAATGAACTACCGCTTATTTAAATATGAGCGAAAAACCGAGCAGCAAAGCTACCTTTATCAAGATAAGTATTTTCCGGTTAATTTTTTAAGTGGCTGGCATACTTATTTTGCCGAAGCACCGGCTAACATGGCATTTTTAACACCCGACGATTACAACGCATTTTTAATCAGCCTTGCCGACTACCCTCGATTTAATCAGCAAAATATTGATTTAATGAAAGAAGGTATAAAAACAGGCTTTACTCATTACTGCAAAACCTTTGAAAATTACAGCCAAAGCATTAGCGCGCATATTGTTAAGCAACCTGAAAACAGTGCCCTTTACGAGCCCTTTACACGTATACCAAACACGTTTACAGCAGAGCAAAAAGCCACATACCAAAATAAAGCAAAGGCCTTAATCAGCTCAAAAGTAGTCCCTGCTTATCAGCACTTTTACGACTTTTTTGAAAACGATTACATGCCTAACTGTAGAGCCCAGCCGGGTATTGCAAGCGTTAAAGGCGGGCTTGAGTATTACAAATATGCAGTTAATTACTACACCACAACCAATGCCACACCAAAGAAAATTCATGAGCTTGGCTTAAAAGAAGTCGCGCGTATTAAAGCGCAAATGCAAAACATTATTGATGAAGTAGGTTTTGATGGCACATACAGCGATTTTTTAGAATTTTTAGCGACCGATGAGCAATTTTACGCAACAGACGCGCAAGACCTGCTAGAAAAAACCGCTTTTATTACGCAAAAAATGTATGGCAAGTTACCAACCTACTTTAATCATTTACCGCGTAATACCTTTACTATTAAAGGCTCAGCGAGTCGCGGCGCGTTTTATATGCCACCTGCTGATAACCGTTCCCCTGGTACTTATTTTTTAGCCTCAACACCTAAACTACAGCCTTTATATAATTTAGAAGCACTTAGCTTACATGAGGCAATACCAGGGCATCACTTACAAAACGCTATTGCTATGGAGTTAAATGTACCCGAATTTAGACGCACACTTAGCCACTCTGCATTTGGCGAAGGTTGGGCACTATACACAGAGCGCTTAGGTAAAGAAGCCGGCTTTTATCAAAGCCCGTACAGCGACTTTGGTCGTTTAGGCTACGAAATGTGGCGTGCAGTAAGACTTGTTGTTGATACCGGTATTCATGCCTTTGGTTGGAGCCGCCAAAAGGCTATTGACTACTTGGCAGATCACACTGCTTTGCCACAAAGCGCGGTGGAGGATCAAATAGATCGTTATATTTCATGGCCTGGCCAAGCGCTTTCGTACAAAATGGGCGAAATAAAAATACGCGAACTGCGTGCAAAAGCCGAAAAAGAACTAGGTGCTAAGTTTGATATTCGCAGCTTTCACGACACCGTTATAGGCCAAGGCTCGCTGCCTATGGAAGTATTAGAAGACGTAATAAACGATTGGATAGCAAAACAAAAATCGGCTATTTAACATTCAAGGAGGCGGTATTATTTGCCGCCTCTTTTTAAAACCCTCTTAAACACCTCAAAACTAATCCCTACCCGCTTTTGCTTCGTAAACTTAATGATTACAAAAACCTGGGCAAACCTATGAGCAAACGCATTTTATATTGGCTACAAAACGATTTACGAATAGACGACAACCCTATTTTAAGCGAACTTGCTACTGAGCAATGCGCGCTCGATATTGTATTTGTTATAAACCCGCACTGGTTTAAAAATAATAACTATCAACAAAAGCCGTATGGCGTGCATAAACAGCAGTTTTTAATGCAAAGCTTGTATGAACTCCAACAAGAGCTTATTGAGCGCGGGCAAACCCTGCATGTGCTTGAAGGCGAACCTGTATCGCTTTTGAAAGCGCGTATTAATGAGCAAAATATAGATGAAGTTGTATACAGCGAGCAATTTGGCCTGTACGAGCAACGCCAAATAAACTTACTCAAAGCACATTGCCCAAATACACAATTTACAGGAACGCAGCAAGACACACTCTATAAACAAAGTGACCTACCGTTTGATGTAAGCGAATTACCTAAACACTTTACCCCGTTTCGTAAAAAGGTAGAGGCCGCCACTAGCCCCATTTCACTTTCAACATTACCAAACGGTTTGCTCCCTCAGCCAATAACCCTGTGCGCTAAAAAACCTCTAGGGCGTATAGCAAATAATGGCGTAATGCATGGCGGGTTTAAAATTGCGCAAACACACTTAGAGCAATACTTTTCAGGTTTACTACCAAGTACTTATAAAATAACTCGAAACGAGCTTGATGGCTTTAATAACACCACAAGATTTAGTACCTGGCTTGCTTTTGGGTGTGTAAGTGCGCGGCAAGTTTATAAAGCAGTTGAGGCGTACGAACATAACCAAATAACAAACGAGTCTACCTACTGGATTAAATTTGAATTACTATGGCGAGAATATTTTAAATGGCATGCACTTAAGGCAGGTAAAAGCCTGTTTAATTTTAAAGGCCAAAAGCAAACAAAACCCCTTACTACATTTATGCCAAACCGCTTTGCTGCATGGTGTAATGGCTCAACACCCTACCCATTAGTCAATGCCATTATGAACGAGCTAAACGCTACGGGTTATATATCAAATAGAGCAAGGCAAATTGCAGCCAGTTGTTTAGTGAACGAACTTGGCCTTGATTGGCGCTATGGCGCAGCATATTTTGAACAACAATTGATTGATTACGATGTAGCCGCTAATTGGGGTAATTGGCAATATATAGCAGGTGTAGGCGTAGATCCGCGTGGTGGTAGGCACTTCAATATTGAAAAACAAACGTTACAGTTTGACCCGCACGCTGTTTACACTAATAAATGGCAAGGCAATAAAAATACCAGCACGCAGCTGGATACTTTAAACGAAGTTGATTGGCCAATTTAAGCCGCCAATCAACTTTTACAAAGTAACGTTTAAAACAACTCAGCAATACCCACATTAATAGCGTAACCACCCAAGGTTAAAAACAAAAATAAACAGCCTGCTAATAACAGCGGTTTTATACCCGCTTGGCGAATAGCGCCAACATGTGTGCGTAAACCTAAAGCCACCATCGCAATGGTGAGTAATATATTATCAAACCAAACAACTGCGCTTGTAGCCACTTGAGGAATAATAGAGAGTGAATGCACACCACTTGCCACAATAAATAACACCGCAAACCAAGGGATTGTAATACCCGCTTTTTGCTCGCCGCCAGGCGCGTTTATATTTGCATGCTTTTTACTTTGCCAAAACGATAAGCCCACTAAAAATGGCGCAAGCATCATCACCCTTAGCATTTTTTCTATAACGGCGGTATCTGCAGCATTGGCGCTTACAGCTGTGCCCGCTGCAACCACTTGCGCTACTTCATGAATAGTTGAGCCTACAAAAATACCGTAAGCGTGTTCACTCAGGCCCATGTAATCAAACATAATTGGGTAGGCGAACATGCTTAACGTGCCAAACACCACCACCGTTGCCACCGCTACCGATACTTTATGCGCCTGCGCTTTTATAACTGGCTCAGTTGCCATAACCGCAGCGGCACCACAAATAGAACTACCCGCGCCAATTAATATGGTTGTTTGTTCATCAAGCTTAAATACGCGCTTACCTAGCTGCACTGCCAAAATAAATGTGCCTAACAGCATTACAACATCGGTTAATAAGCCTTCCCAGCCTACGCCCGCTACTTGCGCAAAGGTAATTCTAAACCCAAACAACACAACCCCCGCTTTAAGCAATATACTTTTAGCGTAATCAACACCTATATCGGTTTGCGTAGCAATACGCGAAAACACACTGTTACCCACAATAATGCCAAGCACTATACCAATAGTTAAAGAGCTAAATTGCGCACTTTGCATTATGGGTAACTTACTTAATGCAACAGATGCCCCCGCCAAAACCACCACCAGCAGCATACCTAACCACCAGCGCGTATCGCCGTATTGCTTAGTATTAATACCCAAATTTTTAATAGCGCTAAGCATAATATTCCCTCAATTGAACAACGTTAAACTGTTGACTTCATTTTAAGAAAGCGCAAAATATAACTCCAATACATTAAAATCATGATTCGATAACTTAAAGTTATCGAATTTGAGAGGCACAATGAACTTGCATGCACTTCGGGTGTTTTATACGGTAGCAAAGCTTGGTAGTTTTTCAGGCGCAGCCGAGGCGCTTTTTATAAGCCAACCGGCTGTATCTAAAGCGCTAAAAGAGCTTGAGCACCAATTAAATATTCAACTTATAGAGCGTGCATCTAAAGGCAAAAAACTTACCTTAAGCGAGGGCGGCCAAGCCTTGTATGATCATGCACGTAGCATTTTTGCCATTGAAAAAGCCGCCATAGAAGATATTAAATCACGCACAGGGCTTAAGCGTGGCACGCTCGTTATAGGCACTAGTACAACCATTGCCAGCTATTGGCTACCGCCCTACTTAGCTAAATTTTGCGCGCAGTACCCTGATATAAAGGTAGAAGTACAAGTGGCTAATACAGCGCAAATTGAGCACGCCCTACTTGAATGCACTATCGATTTAGCACTGGTTGAAGGCACACCAACCGAGCCGCATATAATAAGTAAGCACTGGCAAAACGATTTAATGAGTGTTGTTATACCGAGTAACTTTAAGCCCACGAAAGACTTAAAAGCATGGTTAAACAATCAATTTTGGCTACTGCGCGAGCCGGGCTCGGGTACTTTAGAAATGTCGGTAAAGTTATTAGCAGAGCATGGCGTAATAGCAGAGCGCAGTATGCAATTGGGCAGCAACGAAGCCATATCAAGGGCCGTCGCACAAGGAATGGGCGTGGCTTTATTGCCAAATGTAGTTACTGAGGATTTAGTGCAGCTAGGTAAATTAACACGCCTGAGCCAAAAAAATAACGAGCAACTTTCTCGGCCACTTTATCAACTGCATTATAAAGACAGACCGTCTCCACACGCTGCGCAAGCGTTCGAAAAAAGCCTGTTTAGTGAATAATGCTCGCAATCTATAAGTAGTAAGGCACCAGTAGCAAATTTACATAAAGTTTAATCTTTAAAGTCAAAATTTGAGCCCTTTAGTCTTTCTAATGCCTATTAGCTGTATTAGCTAAGTTAAAACTCACTTGTGTTACGTGATACACCTTTCATGCTTTACTATTAAATTAAAATAATTTTTAAACATGTGTTCAGAGCTGGTATCCCTTAAATCCACATCAAAATAGTAACCGTCTTCTAAAACTTTCAAACTCTCTAAATCATTGCAAATGCGCTCAAGAATCAAATGTTTATATTTTGGAGTTATATTTTTGATTTCATCCAGAGTGAGCCCTTCGGCATCAAAATTCACAACAACTCTTAAACTGGTACCTGAATAACCATGCCTTACAAAACTAATTCGGCTATCAATGGATGAAAAAAAGGTGCTGAAGTGATTTTTATCTTCCTCGTATTTCCATTGAGAAGCATCCCCCCAAATCAAGACAAAAATAGCACCAAAAACAGCGGCAGCTACATACAATTTGTTGGCATTTATCATAAACCACAATTGAACTTTTTCAGTTCGCATTAATTTCATAAGTCACATAACTTTTATGTAAAAGACTAAATCAGTCGGATAAAATAAAAGACTAATAATCAAAACCAAAGTCTTGCTCATTCACATGTGTAGGTAATATAACTAGAGTTAAGAAAAATACCTTGATGCTACACCAATGCCGATAAGTAAAATAATTAATAAAACCCAATATCTTTTTGAACCATCTAAATTTTCACCGCAGACTGGGCAAGATGATGACGCGATTGGAGTCCCGTTAATATTTGTCGTTTTAATTATTGGGGAGGTAATTCCTGATTTACACTTTTTGCACTTCATAAATATCCATATTAATTATAAATAAAATCGCGGGTTGATGCTCACAAAACGCTTACCTAATTGACGTTAAATGACAGGCTATAATTAGCAACAAATCACAGAAAACCAACCTTTATACATCCTTTTAATTGAATTGCCATAACATAAGAATAGACCTTACAAACCCTGAGTTAAGTCTTGCGCTAACGTACCCGTTGGCTTTTCAATTACGCGTACCAACTCTTTGCCATTTTGTTTAACAATAAACGTTGGCGTGTATTGTAAGTCGTGAGCCTGTGCAATGCCTGCATCGTCTTGCTTGTTGTAACCTACGGCCACATAGTCAATGCTTGCAAGTTGTACTTTCGATGCATCAAGTAACTTAATGAGTTTTGGCACTTCGCGTTCGCTGTCGTGGCACCACGTACCAAATAATACAATTAGCTCCTTGCCTTCTAGCTTTTGCATTAATGAAATGTCTTGTGCTGTTGGTGTATACGCCTTGTATTGCTCGTTAAACTTGTCGTAGTCGCTTAGCAGTACATCAGTGGTAATTGCGCCCGAAAACGGTGACGTAGCAGCGCAGCTTACAAGCGGCATGCTTAACGCGCACAATAAAATTAATTGTTTAAACATAAGGTTGCTCTTAATTAGATATTAAATTAGGTATTAAATAAAGCATTTAACGACTATACCCAATATTGAGTGTGGAGTGAACAGCTCTCAGGCGTTACTTTTTATCCATAAAAAAGTTTACTTGCGATAAGTTAGTTAAATATTCTCGCCTTACGTTTTTATTCTCAGCTAGCTTATCTAAATCACCAATTAGGGTAACTAGTTTATTATGAGAATGGCTGCTTGTTTTTTTAAACTCGTCTTGCTTTTCGTCACTCTCAACACGCTCTTTTTTATTCATGTTGTAGCTGTATTCGTTTTCTTCAAGCCAAATATCGTCAATTAAACGAATGTCACTTTTGCTAATGGTTTGTTCTTGCATCGCCATTTGCAGCTCGTATTGATTGGTTTGCGGATTAAACTCAAACATTTTTGTATCAACATCAACCTCGTGAGACTGAACAAGCCCCACAAGTTCTTTATTTTTAACCGCAGTACCTACGTTATAACTCTCTTCTTTGTTGTAGTAATCAGGGCGACTGTATTGATAATCAAAGTGGCTACTTACATTTTTACTTTGCGTTACACCGCTAAGCTCCCCTAATTGGCTTTGTTCAGTCGCTTGGCTTAGCTCAATTGTACTTTTAGGCTGATAATCGCCGTTATCAAGCGCATAAGAAAACGTGGCATCAAAATCAGCGAGCTTAGAAATACCCGCTCCTAATGTATTTGGCGCTTTATTACCAAGCCCTTGGTAACGGGTATCGTTTGTAATCATGTTATCAACCAAATCGGCAACCATGGCGCGCCCGTCATTAAAGTGCTGATCTGCAAGTGACTCCAAATTGCTATAACGCTCAGCCGCCGCTGACATACTCGCAAAAGCGCCTTTAAATAATGCAAAGCCCTGCAGCATTGCCTCATCGCCACTTTTACCAAATGCCGATGTTTTATCATCTTCAGTACTGTTTATCCGGCTATCTTCTAGGCTTTGATCGAGCGACGCTAAATACTGCTGCATTTGCTGCGTGTCTTTAGCGCCAATGGTTGACATATCGAGTGCAAAATCAATGTCGTTTTGCCCACCTGCGGCTTTAAACACAAGTGCTTGCTGGTTTGATGCTTCATCAATGGAGTAACTCAAATCAAGCGTGTTTTCTCCTGTATCAAGCGCATCATTTTGCGTTGTCGAAAACGACACATTAAAACCGGCTAACTGCTCACTATTAAAGCCCGCTAAAAAATCTAAGCTCATGTCTGTTTGATTTGGCACTATAAGAGGGTTGAATGAATTTTCACTCACTTTAAAAAATTCATCGGCCATTTCACCAACACCCGCCATAACCTGCCTTAAAGCGCCATGTTCAGCCTCAGATAAATTGCCATTAACTTCGTAACTTATGCCAAAGCCATCTATCGCTTCACCTGTTTTTTCGTCATAACCTTGCGATGAGTTAAAGGTAATGTTTATAACATCACCCTCTTTAGTTTTTACCGAGAGCTCAAACAGGTAGTTATCGTCATCCTCGTATTTTGCGCGATTAAGGCTTTCCATGTATGGATTAAGTGAGCGCTCAATACGTTGCTGGCTTGAGGCTAAAAACGTTTTTTGCTCATGCCCAAGCTGACCTAAACTCGATAAAATATCGCTGGTATTAGCATAAGCACCCTGAATATTTTTAACTGACGTATTTAGTCTTTCAATTAATTGGGTACTGTTTTCGTTTTTTAATAACCCCTCATGCTGAGAACTTATTACGGTGCGCAGGGCGAGTTCTTCATCGGAGAGTTTATAGTTAAGTATGCTGGGCGTGCTTGAAATAGTAAATAACGAGGTAAGTTGCTGTTGTAAAATATCCCCTACTTTTTGATTGCTAGCTAGTGCTTCGTCAATAGCTTCGTTATTTAGCTGGCTTAATAATTCATCGGATATTTTGGGGGCGTTAGTTTGTAAATCATTAATAGCTTGAAGGTCGCTACCGGTTAGCAGCGAAGGACTCACAGAGCTTTGGTTAGCGTTATTAACTGATTGGGCAAGTAAAGTGCTTAAATTAGACTGGCTGCCAAGTGCATTATTAACCATGATTATCCTTAATCTCTAAACCCTATTAAGTAATGTATCGGGCGCTTAGTTAAAAGCTTTAGCTTAAGGAGATATTTTTTACCTATTATTTATACAAACAACCCGCCAGGCTCTTAAGCACTATTCTGCTCGCTCATTACTCTTCATTTGTTTCTTTTATTCTTTGTACTAAAAAGTCGACCGCCGCTTTTACCTTTGGTACTAAATAGCGCTGCTTTTGATACAACAAATAAACCGCCATAGTCGCATTTTGGCTTATCGCTAATTCATGCTCAAACTTAAGCTCTTGCAACTGGCCAGACTCAAGGTATGAGTCGAGCGCCCACCGAGTTGACATTAAAATGCCCTCGCCATTACACGCTTTTTTAGCCAGCCACGATCCGTTATTTGAAATAGCGACCGCAGGCCCAGAAACGTCGTGCCATTGCTCATCTACTTTACATAACCACGGCGTTGGCCCCGCTGGCGTTTTAAAATAAAGGCCACTGTGGCCCTTTAATTCCATAACATTAGTAGGCACGCCGTATTTTTGTAAATAGCAGGGTGACGCAACAGGAATAAAGCCATTATCCATTAGTTTTATTGCTAGCACGCGTTCATTTGGCGCATAACCACCACGAATAGCAATATCTACATCGTCACGCCCAAGCGTAGACAACTCATCACTTAAGCTAACATCTAATATAATTTCGGGGTATAGCGCGCTAAATTCATCAAGCAGAGGCAGTAATATTTTATCACCAAAACTCACCATTGAGCTTATACATAATCGCCCCATTGGTGTTGTTTGATAACTGCGCACTGTTTCGTGGCTTTGCTCTAGCTGATTTAATATTTGCTGAACATCGTTATAGTAAATTTGCCCAACTTCAGTCAATTTAACTATACGGGTCGAGCGCTTTAAAAGCGTCGCCCCTAGGCTTTTTTCTAAATCAGCAACTCGCCTCGACAACGACGAGGGCGGCACATCAAAAGCTTTTGCGGCTTTAGTAAAACTGCCCGTTTCAACCACCTTAATAAAATACCGTATGGCTTTTAGTTGATCCAAGTCGCCTCTCCATTAAATAAAACTTTTTATTGTCTTAAAGACAAAAGTGATTCGCATTTTCCCCTATATATAAGCAAATTAAAACAAGTAATAATGTACTCAACCTAAAGACAGGGACTTAAATTGCATTTTTGGCAATGAGTATCTTCACGTTAATAATGGAAAGCTGACTTATGATTACTTTGCACGGTTTTGCTGCTAGCAACTATTACAACCTAGTTAAACATGTACTTTTACACAAACAACTGCCATTTAAAGAACACCTTGTTTACGGCGGTAGCGAAGAGTTATTAGCAATCAGCCCTGCAGGCAAAGTGCCTGCAATCACAACAGCTAACGGCCTTAATATTTCTGAGTCAAGTGTTATTTGCGACTTTATAGAAGAGTCGTACCCACAAACCCCGCTATACCCTGAAGATGCAGGTGAGCGCGCAGTTGTACGTCAAATTATGAAAATGGCAGAGCTTTATTTTGAACTGCCGAGCAGACGGTTCATCCCTTATGTATTTTCAGGCGCTGAAGTACCTGAAACCACTAAAGCCGAAGTACGCCAAGTATTAACGCGTGGCGTAACCGCTTTGAGTAGCGTGTGTAAGTTTTCACCTTGGATTGCAGGCGAGCAATTTACAATGGCAGACATTTACGTTTATTACGTAAACACCATTGTTAGCGCCTTTGGCTCAAGCCAGCTTGATTGGGATGTACTTGCACAAGTACCCGGCATGAAAGAGTGGAACGAATCAATGAGCCAATTAGCCATTACCCAAAGCATAGAGGCCGATCGGCAATCAAATATGGCTGAATTTATGCAAAAAGTGAAAGCGCAAATTCAAGCTGCCAACGCTAAATAACGCGTAGCTACAAAAGTATCTATTCTAATTTTTAATTACTAAGACAGATCGCCAATACAATAATGCTATTGGCTTAACAAATTTAATTCTTTGCAGGAAAAACCTATGACAAATAAAAATATCCAACTTACTTCAACTATCAGCGAAGACAATAAACTTACACTTGCCTTAAAAAACATCGAGATGCCAAAGCCAAATGCCGATGAAGTTGTTATTCGTATTGAAGCTGCACCATTAAACCCATCAGACTTAGGCGTTTTATTCAGCGCAGCTGATATGTCTACTGCAAAACAATCGGGTACTGATGAAAATCCAGTAATTACTGCCGATGTTCCAGCTCAATTTATGCCATCACTTAAAACTCGTGTTGGAAAAGCAACCCCTGTAGGTAATGAAGGCGCAGGCACCGTAGTAGCTGCGGGGTCATCACCTGCTGCACAAGCATTAATGGGTAAAACCGTTGCAGTAATTGGCGGCGGTACGTATCGTCAATTTATATGTGCCAATGTACAAAGTTGCCTAGAGCTAAAAGAAGGGACTACTGCTAAAGAAGGTGCATCATCTTTTGTTAACCCACTTACCGCACTAGCAATGGTAGAAACCATGCGCGCTGAAGGCCATAAAGCCATTATTCACGCCGCAGCGGCCTCTAACCTTGGCCAAATGCTAAACCGTATTTGTATTGCCGATGGCGTTGATTTAATTAATATTGTTCGCAAACCAGAACAAGAAAAATTACTGCGCGATATGGGTGCAAAATATATTGTTAACTCAAGCAGCGACACTTTTCTTGCTGACCTAACAGCTGCAATAATCGAAACCGGTGCAACTATAGCGTTTGACCCTATTGGTGGCGGCCAACTAACAAGTGACATTCTTAACTGTATGGAAGTTGCAGCTGCGCGCGATATGAAAGAGCACACAATTTATGGCTCTGATACATTTAAACAAGTGTACATTTATGGCGCACTAGACCGCGGCCCTATTACATTAAACCGTAACTTTGGTTTTGCATGGGCTGTAAACGGGTTCTTGTTATTTAATGCCTTAGGTAAATTAGGCACAGATACAGTAATGAAAATGCGCAAACGGGTTGCTGATGAAATCACCACTACATTTGCGAGTAACTACACGCACGAAGTGTCATTAGCTGAGGTATTACATTTACAGTCAATCGCGGCTTATTCTAAACAAGCCACCGGCGAAAAGTACTTAATTAAACCTCAAGCTTAATTATATATTCTTCGTTAAAAATTAAAAAGCAGATGCTAATTAGGTATCTGCTTTTTTACGTTTAAATATACGCACTTTACTATTGCTAGGTTTGCAGTTAACGCGTCCTTAAAGCTGTCATAAAACCATCACAAAAACGTAATTTACTAAATGTTTACACATTGTTTGCACCTTTTATTCTTATAGTTTATCCACTTTAATAAAATAATAAGCGTGCCTACATGAATATAAAACCTTTTATATTTTATTCAGTTATTGCCTCTACTACATTATTGTATGGCTGCGGCGGTGCTGAGCAAACTACCGACACTAGCACAGAGCAAAGTACTGATTCATCATCAACAATCACGTCAACTGGCTTAGTTATAAATGAAATTGTCGCAAGTCCAAGTGATACCTCCTACGATTGGATTGAGCTATATGCCACTGAAGATATAGCCGATTTGTCGGTATTTTCACTTGTTGATGATAACGCCGACAGAGAGCCTCAAGCATTACCCGCAGTAGCGCTTTCGCAAGGTGAGTTTATTGTTATTCAAGCCATTGATGAAACCGACACACCGCCCGATAACGGTTATTACGTTACCTTTAAACTAGGTAGCGACGACGCTGTTACGCTTTATGAAAATGGCACTGCGGTGTCTGTACTTGATTGGGAAGAAGGCGAAGCCCCTGAAGGTTTTAGCTACGGCTTATACACCGACGGCACCGGCACCGCGCAAACATTAACACCAACACAGGGCACAGCTAACCAAACAGCCGACACCTCAACACTTGTTACCACGCTAATTGCTGAAGATGCCCCACTGCGTATAAACGAAGTAGTAGCAAAAGACAGCAGCGGCTCCGAGGACTGGATAGAGCTTTATGTAACAAGCAGTAGCGATGTTTATTTAGCTGACTACACACTAAGTGATGACAATAACGAGCAATTTTCCCTACCCGACATTACTTTAGCGCCCGGTGAGTTTTATCGTATTTACGCCAGCACCGATGATTTAGGCGACCTCCCAAGCGTAGCGTTTAAATTAGGCTCAAGCGATACCGTAAGCCTTTACAGTAACAATGTAATTATAGAGCAGTTATCGTGGAAAAAAGGCCAAGCCTTGAGTGGTTACAGCTATGGCCGCTACCCAGATGGCAGCGATGCAACAGCGGTATTAACTCCAACAGAGCTTAGTCAAAATAGCAAAGCAACTCACGGACCACTCGTTATTAACGAAGTGGTGGCAAGCGCTGCAGACGATGGCAACGACTGGTTTGAGCTATACAATAACAGCGAAAATACTATTAACTTAGCCAACTACCAAGTTATTGATGAAAGCGACGACATAGACCCAGTAACCCTGCCCGACATAGATTTATACGCAGGCCAATACATTACTATTTATGCCACCGATGAAGATCCAGGTACTTACTACGTACCGTTTAAACTAGGTAAAGAAGACGAGTTAAGCTTAATACTCAACGATGAAGTAATTGACTACATTGATTGGGACGAAAGCGATGTAGCCACAGGCTTTAGTTACGGCCTAAGTAACAGCACCGACTTTACTCATGCGTTTTTAACCCCTACTCCAGGTAGCGAGAATACCGTTGCAACCGCATTTACACCCACAGCTGTTAATACGCTTTCTATTACAATTACCGACGAAAACTGGCAAGACATTCTAGATAACCCACTTGATGAGGAATATCACGAAACTGCTATTACTTTTAACGGTGTAACACTCGATAGCGTGGCTATTCGCACTAAAGGCGGCTCAAGCTTAAGCAGTGTTGCCAACTCTAGCAGTGACCGATACAGCTTTAAGGTCGACATTAACGAATACGTGTCGGGCCAAAAGTTTTTTGGGCTAAAAAAATTCACACTGCAAAACTCGTTTAACGACCCGTCGTACATGCGTGAAGTAATTGCCTACGACCTAATGGATGAAATGGGCGTACCAACGCCTGAGCATGCTTACGTTAACTTTTATGTAAACGGCGAACTATTTGGTTTGTACTTAATGGTAGAAGCCATAGATGGTGAGTTTGTAGAAAAACACTTTGCCAACAGTAACGGCGATTTATACAAGCCTGATGGCACAGGCAGCGATTTACTATGGCTAGGTGACGACATACAAAGCTACACCGACATAAACTTACAAACTAACGAAGAGAGCACCGATAACGGCGCATTTATTAACTTTGTAGAATCGCTCGATGACGGCGAAACCAGCGCCATAGAGGTAGATACACTTTTACGTTATATGTCGGTTAGCACTTCGCTTTCTAATTTAGATAGCTACCACGGTACGCTTGCTCATAACTATTATATTTACGATGACGATGGCGTATTTAGCATTTTGCCATGGGATTTTAACGAGTCATTTGGCACCTTTAACATGAATTGTAATGGCGTAGATGTAAGAGAGCTCTACATTGATGAGCCAGTAAGCGGCGCATTAAATGAGCGCCCGTTAATTGCTAATGTATTTGCCGAGCAAAGCAACCTTGATGTGTACCACAGTTACTTAACGCAACTTATTAATGGTTCACTTTCAAGCGACACATTTAGTGCCCGCGTAAATGAAATAGCCGACTTAATCCGTGAGCACGTACAAAACGACCCCACTAGTTTTTACGGCTCAGATTACTTTGAGCAAAACCTAACCTCTACTACGGGGCAGTTTTACGGTTTAACGTCGTTTATGCAGTACCGCGTAGCAAATATGACCGCGCAGCTTGATGGCACATTGCCCTCAGCCGGCGACGGCAGCGGCTTTTGCGCTAGATAAACAACCCATCCTTCATGCAGTGCCAGCACGCTGGCACTACACTCTGTAACTTTGCAATTTAATAGTCTGAGAAAATTATGACAATTCAAGCACGTTTAAAGGATGAATTTTTTGAAAAGGACGCTTCAATCTCACCAGTAGCAATTACTGCAATAAACACTAAAAATAAGCAGGCCCAACCTGAAAAGCCAAACGCTGATAGCCCATTATCAACATTAATTAACGAGCTACTCACCCCGTTTGAAGGCTACGGATTAAAAGATCTTAATAACGCCAACTTAATGAACCGTGTAGACAGCAAGTTTATGCTGCCACTGTCTTTTTTACCTGAGCTACTAACTCACTTACAAGGCCAGTACCGTGTGCTTGATATACAAGGTAAGCGTTTATTTTCTTACTATAATCAGTACTTTGATACGCCCGAGCTTGATTTATACAAAGCCCACCATAACGGTAAGCTTAATCGATACAAAGTGCGCCAAAGACGCTACGTTGATACCGCCACCGAATACCTAGAAGTAAAACTAAAAAACAATCAAAGCCGTACGGTTAAAACACGTATCAAGCTCGAAAAAAACAACGAGCAAGCTCATTGTACTGCGTTTATGAAAGAACAAATGAAAAACAGCTTTGCACATTTAAACGTAACCCAACAAAGCGGCTATAACCGTATAGCTTTAGCCAACGAAGAAAAAGCCGAACGCTTAACGCTTGATTTTAACCTGTGGTACAACACCCCAAAAGGCGATAACAAAATAACCCTACCGGGCTTTTTTATTGCCGAACTTAAGCAACGTAAAAAAACAAAACACTCGCCATTTTATAAGCTGATGAGCAAACACCACATATTCCCTGCCTCGTTTAGTAAATACTGCATTGGCTGTGCTTTGCTCTACCCCGAGCGCTTAAAAGTAAACCGCTTTAAACCCGTTTTAGCCCGTTTAAAACACCTTAACCGCACTAACCCGCTTTTACCTTTAGAGAATAATTAAAATGACAAAATTAGATCTTATTTTTCTTTCCCGTTTTTTAGTAAACATCCTATCGCTGGCTGTACTTTGCTATGGCTGTTACTTTCGCATAAGTAAAAATGTAGTGGTGGCAGGCTCGTTTATTTTATTTGGCGTAGGCGTTTTTATTATTACCTTTTTGCTGCATGGCGTTGATATGTCAATGGAATTTGCATTTGGTCTATTTGCCGTATTTACCATGCTAAGGTACCGCACTGAGTCTATTTCGATTAAAGAAATGACTTACTTATTCCTTGTTACTGCTATTGCTTTACTTACCTCTGTAGGGCAAATGAGCTTAATTGAGCTAAGTATTCTTAACGGCATAATTTGCTTAATTGCCTTTGTAATTGACTCAAGCATATTTGTAAAACGCTACGAAGTACAAAGCGTTTGCTACGAGCGCATAGAAAACATAACCCCGCAAAACCAAGCCACACTCATCAACGATTTAAAACTGCGCACAGGCCTAAACGTAGTTGCTGTAGACATAGAGCACATCGACTTTTTAAAAGATGTAGCCCAACTAAAAGTGAGCTACTTAGCCGAAAAACAAACAAAGGTAGCCTAACATGACCTCTAAACTAACTATTTCTACCGTGGCGCTTTCAACACTTTGTTGTTTTGTTAGTAACGCAAGCTTTGCCAAAATTAACGACGATATAGATTTAAGCGGCTATATCATGCTCGACTACAACAAGTTTGATACCTCATTATTAGAGGAGCAATACGACAGCAGCAGCTCAGGAAGTACCTCAGAAATACGCCGCGCTCGCCTAAGTTTTAAATCAGACATAAGCAAAGACTGGAAAAGTAAATTTCAGCTTGGCTTTGCCGATGGCGAAACCGAAATAAAAGACGCCTACCTAGAATACTCAGGCTGGAAATATGCTGATTTAACCATAGGCCAGCAAAAAGAAGGTTTTGGCCTAGAAAAACTAACCAGCTCTCGTAATTTATTAATGCTTGAACGCAGCATGATAAGCGAAGCGTTTTCGCCAGGGCGAAGTTTAGGTATTAGCCTTTCAGGAGAGATAGCCTCAGTAAATTGGCAACTTGGTTATTATCAGCCCGACGAAGACGAAGCAACATCAGCTATTACAGGGCGGGTAGCCTGGGTGCCATGGCAGCAAGATACCAACCTATTACACTTAGGCGTCGCATTTAGTGAGAGGCAGTACGACGGTAACGAATTTAGAGTAAATGAGCCACTTGAAGTTTATACCGCCGACTCATTAATAGAAGGCGATAAAATTAATGCCGATAACCTCTCGCAGCAAGGTATAGAGCTGTTATGGATTAAAGACAGATTGACCATGATGGCCGAGTGGCAACAAGCACAAGTAACCAGTATTGAAGAGTCAACCAATGATTACGAAGGCGGCTATTTGCAATTTGGTTATCAACTAACGGGCGGATACCGCAAGTATAAAAACGCAAAACTAGGCGCAAGCTCAGAGCCAGGCTGGGAGCTCACTGGCCGCTATAGCTTACTTAAGCTCAAGCAAGAAAACCAAGACGCAAAAACCTACGCACTTGGTGTTAACTACACCGTAAACAAAAACATAAAGTTTATGGCCGACTACATCAAAGCCGACTACTTTGAGGCGGGCGGTACTATCACATCGGGCAATGCAATCTCATTAAGGCTGCAATATTCGTTTTAATGCGCTTGCGTGTTAAGCCAGTTAATCTAAAACTATAAAGCCCTATGCTAAACGTTACGTTTAACACAGGGCTATTTTAATAGAGCTGTTATAAACTCTCTAAAGGTAACTTATCAGGCTGGTACTTATCCCACTAATTACAGTAAGGCAATTTAAGCTTGTGAGCTTGCCACTCCCCTCGTTCATTAATGGTGACCGTTCAATAAAAATGAACAGCTTAAATTAATGAACAAAACTTGACTGGCGTTCAATTTATATTTATGTTCATAAACAATGAACAGTTAAATTTAGTGAACAAATGATGGGCCACGAGATAATACAGGCAGCTATTGAGAAATTAAACTTGCAGACGAGTTTAGGCGCAGAGTATAAAGCTTTTAAAAAAGAGTGTACTGAAGGCGAACTCGCTTTGCCTAATGTTAAAAGCAATTTAATTATTAAATGCAAAAAGCACCTAAATATAACCACCTTACAAAAGTATATTGCTGAATTAAAAATAAAAAATCAGATAACCAATGCCCTATTAATTACTGAGTACATCAACCCTAATCAAGCAGCTCTATTAAAGGAGCAAAATACATCCTTTATAGACCGAGTTGGTAACACGTATATTAATTGCTCCCCAATTTATATTGATATTCAGGGAAATAAGCCCGAAAAAGCCCACAATGAAATAGCCTTAGCCAAACAATTAGGTAAGGCATTTCAACCCAAGGGTATGAAAGTAGTATTTATGTTTTTAGTGCAACCGGAGCTGGTAAATAAACCCATGCGCACAATTGCAAAGATGGCCGAGGTTGCACTGGGAACGGTTAAACAAGTAATTGACGATTTAATATATCAAGAGTTTATAGTTCAAAAAGACCAACACACTAAAACAATCAACAATTCAAAAGCTTTACTAGAGAAGTGGTTAAACGCTTATCCTGTAACTGTTGAAGCTAAATTAAAACAAGAAATCTTCACTACTGATAACACGGAGCTACTACAAAAACTTGAACTAAATAATGTAAATGCCATATGGGGAGGCGAATATGCTGTTCAACAATATGATGATTATTTAAATACAAAAAATTATCTAATTTACGTAAGCCCTGAACATAAAAAAGTCATTTTAAAAACTGCACGATTACGAAAAGTAAAAGCAGAAGATAATATAAACGATGCAGTAACAAAAGTAGTTTTAGTGGAGCCATTTTTAGCTATAGAAAAACTTGTTGGGTCAAAGACTCATTTAGCACACCCGTATTTAATTTATGCTAATTTATTAGCTAGTAGAGACACAAGAAACATAGATGCTGCAACGAGGTTTTATGAAAAGCACATCGCTTAATGTTGTTGGTAAATTACCACGAGGGTTAGTTGGCCTTTATCAAAAAATAAACGCCCATACTGAAGCATTAGGGATCCCTTACCTAGTCATAGGTGCTACCGCCAGAGACATTATACTCCACCATGGCTACGGTGCTGCAATTGAGCGAGGTACAAGAGATATTGATTTTGGTATACAAGTCCAAAACTGGGACCAGTTTGAACAGTTAAAGGAGCATCTGCTAAAAAATGGTTTTACCCCTGATCAAACAAAAGTACACCAGCTAGTAACTACCGTTCCTAACGGTGAGCGCTGGGAGATTGATATTATTCCATTTGGAAATATTGCTGGTGATGGTAACTCTATTACTTGGCCGCCACAGCACGATATTGGAATGTCAGTAACAAGCTTTAACGAAGCATTTAAACATGCCCTAGACGTAGAAATTGCCAATAACCCCAATCTTAATATTAAAGTTGCATCGCCTGCTGGGATGCTATTGTTGAAGTTAATTTCATGGCTAGAAAGGGAGCATAGCGTTAGACGTAAAGACGCAATGGATATTTTTTATCTCACTAGGCACTACTCAAAAATACCTGATATCGCAGATTCACTTTATGAGGATGACTTTATGGACGCTCAAAACTATGATGAACATAAAGCGAGCACAATGAAACTAGCCACTGATGCTTGCAGCATCGCTAACGAAGAAGTTCTTTCATTCATTAATGAAAAATTGTTCAATATTGAGTCCAAAGTAGACAATTTAGTACTAGATATAAGCAGAGCAGTTCAAATTGAATATAGTGATGCTGAAGAGCTTTTAAGTATTATTTCTGAGCAGCTAAATACTGCTTAACTGTTTCAATAGCTCCTTTGTTTTATATATAAAGTAATCGCTATTGAAACCGCCGGATGCAATTTTCTTATTCCCATAAGTTACTAAAACAGCTTTGCTTATATGTTCTTTCTCATTCAAGCTTGGAACAGGGCTTTATATAAGGCGAGGCTTTGATAAGTGAATTTCCAATAGGAAGTTGGAATATTTCCCATTCAATGCTGGAATTGAGCTTATTTCTCAATTAACGCTGGAAGGGATCACCCGTACGTTGCTAGCCACTCAAGTACATTAAAGGTTTAAGGATATAGTTAATTTGATAGGCGTACTCTGGCAAACTTCGCTAGTGCGACATCAGCAGGCACTGGCAAACCTTGATGTATGAAGTCAAAATTTGACTCTTTTGACCCAAAAATTGTTGGCTAAAATAGGCGACGCAGGAGCAAAAGCCCACTGTTTTTAGTCCTTATTGATTTTCTTGTTAGTTGAGCTTTTTAACAAATCGAATTTCGTAATGATATAAATAGGTTCTTTTTTATATTCGACTTTATAAAGATATTGATTTTTAAGAAAATTAGTTTTCTCTTTTATTAAGCTAATTTGCTCCCATGGTATAAAAAAACTCTTGGGAAATAGTAGAATCAGCATCCGTTTTTGGCTTATAAATACCCCTTGCTCAAATGATTTGATATTTAGCCAAGTCCTATATTCACTATTTTTCTCACGAGAAATATCTGCAATATTTGTCAGGTACATACTGCGTGATTTAAAAATAGATGAATCCGAAATGCTTAAATCCGTTTTATATTCTCTAGCTAGTTTAGGGTAATACCCAATAGTGCTTTGGATATAATTCACTAAAACATAGAACAATAAAAATGGAATTAAGCCTATAACAAAGTCCACTTTTAAATACTCCGAAAACTTGTTCCGTGCTGCTGACTAGGTTGAAGCCAACTAACATCCCGCTTAGGGGCAATAACACGTGGGCTAAAATTTGGAGCGAAGCGACTGAGTCCACGTATTACTGTCCCAGGGAGCTTGCGACCGACTTAATGTGATTTTTCAACGTTTAATTACCAATCAGCTGCATACTGTTTATTTGCTTTAAAAGCCTCGACTTCTAAAGGTGCTTTGTCATAACCAAATTCAGCTATGTCAGAGAAGTGCTGAGTTATCACTTGGTCAAGACTAGATCTTTCGATTTGTAGCACATGAACCAATTCATGAGCCAATTTTGGCCTATTGAGCTCATATCCATTACGAACATAAATAGAATACCCGAAAGCCTGAGCATTATTGGTAATACCTTCACCAATAAAACCTAGTGCTTCACCTAGTGTTTTTAGAGCGAAGTTTTCGAATGGAAAGGGTACTTCTTCAACATGTACAATCCTGACTTTCTCTGGTTTTTGAATTCCTATATCAGCTGCCAAAGCTAATTCTCGTGAATTTAGCGGAATTCCTGACTCCGAGCCTTTTCTTTCAGTTTCATAAGCCCAGTCAACATACTGTGGTATCAATATGTCTGAGATGATTTTCTGGTATGACAGTGCTGCACCAATAATTAAAGCAAATAATATTATCACTGTAAGTTTGAAAAATTTCATTCAATTCAAATCCCTTTAAAAATTCCTACTAACTTGCAAAACAACATAACGCCGCGTTAAGTAGTGAGTGACGCCTACGTCTAACCTAAACCATTACACCGTAAACACAAAACTCATTTGAACCAAGAATGCCATGCGTTGCGAATCTGCCTTAAACGCTTTGTTATGCGTTCATTCCATGTGCAGGGCTGATTCTGGACATGATAACCATATCTATATACCGTCCACTTTTGAATGTACTCAAACGCTTAATGCCCTCAGTTTCAAAGCCTACCTTTTCATACAGAGCTTTGGCTGAAAGATTATCAGCATGAACCTCTAATTCAACACGAACTAAATTAAGCCAATTATCAGCTTGATTGATTGCTTCATGCATCAAGGCTTTTCCGACACCTTGTCCGTGACTTTCAGGGTGAACAGCGATGGCAATAGAAGCAGTATGCTTATCCCGAACTTTATCCGTTAGGAATAGCGTCACGTGTCCAACCACCTTACCATCAACTTCTGCGACTAACGTGTATTGATTTGATGCTGAAAAGAGATTTGAAACTTGCGAAGAGCTCAAAAAAGGAAGTTGTGATGTATTTGCCATTACTTCCGTAAAGCTATAAATATTATGAAGATCTTTATGATCAAATTCTTCTAAGTGTCTAATTTTCAAGTTATATCCCTACTGTAAGATCTGCCGAACACCTAGCAATTTAATAGTACGCTCATTAAGCATATTTCTGCCGACATAACGCTCATCTATCTACTTTATATAGTTTTAGCAAATTACCTAAGGTATTACTATAACTAAGTTTTCTAAAGTTTTTAGGTGAAGTTAATAATCCAATTTGCGCGCAGCGCGCATTTTCATGAATATATGCGCAAAAAGCAGTTTGACCAATCAATTAACTACTATATTTAGCCAATCTCAATAACTGGTTTTCGCTCATAACCGCCTTAGAACATTTGCATTGCGACATTTATCTTGGCCGCTAACACCGCTCAATTAATATGAGGTACAACAATAAACCGCTATCCATACAGTAATAAACCAAAAAAGATAAAGTATAGAATTTTAGTTGGGAATCTCTGTTTAAATAGTTTAAGCCTAAAAACAAAATTCTGTCCCCTATGAAAAGAACCCAAATAAGGAACGGAAGCACCATCGCTACAAGCACTGCCATATATGGCTCCTTATTCCAGATGTGTGATAAAACATTCCAAAGTTGGATGAGAAAGAACAAAAAGATCCTCTTTGATCAAACTACTCAATAATTGTACTAAATAATGCAATTAGTCATAAATCTGTAACTTTGATCCGCGATAATCTCTATCCGATAAATGAATAGACTCAAGAAGATTAAGTAAGATGAGTACACCCTTAGTGCAACTAACATTTGCACTGCAATCATTTGATGATTCTATGTCTGCGGCGATGAGCCACGCTATGGAATATGAAAAGCTATCGCTAAAAGCCAATGCTGCGCATAACATTACGCTGCAGTGTGTGTTGCCTGATGGCGCAAATGAGAGCGATGTTATTTCACTAAGTGCAACGCAGCCCAGTGCGCGTGGGGCGCAGTATTTTACTGAAAAAACGCTGAGCAATGCAGACCTTGAATCTGGTACTGTAAATCTTACTTTAAGTAACATTACACAAAGCCAGTGTTTTGTAGTGCAAATGATGCTGCACGGAAAAAACACGACCTTAAAAGAAAGCCAGCAACTCGATGTGTACATTAAAGCATTTGAGCAAGGCTATATCCCTGAGCAAATAAAAACTGAACATACCAAGTCACAGGGCGTTCGTAGCTACTTTGCAAGTATGGGCTCTACGTTTTTATCGCTGTTTTAATGCAAACTGCACTTAAATTACGCGACACTACTTATAAGTTGTTAGGGCGTGTTGAACTTTGGTGGGTGAATTTACAGCAGTATGTTTGGTTTTTAGGCAAGGCAGAGCCTATGTAGTGTGGTTACTCCCCATAAATAGGCGATAACGCAGCATAAATACCAAACATGCACTGCCCTTTGGGTTCTTTCTAGGGACGATTAACTCTTTGTTGCCTACATGGATGTAGGTAAGGGGCGTGAGCAGGACGCGGAAGCTTTGCTCGGTTTTTACTTAGCCCACTAGGTTACAAACCTCGCGCCGCGATTTAATC
>NZ_JACJDN010000200.1:0-6345 GCF_014163565.1 Pseudoalteromonas sp. SR45-5
AGCTAATTTTAAGCTAAAATGTACCCAATATTAGGCGGCTCGCCTGCAAAGGAAAATTACAATGACTGAACACGAATATCACCAATTAGCCGAAGCTCTTATGTTCACAATTGAAGAGCAAGTTGATGATTGCGAAGCTGATTTAGATTATGAGTCGGCACAAGGTATTTTAGAAATTATATTTGCTGATAAAAGTAAAATTGTAATTAATAAACAAGCGCCTTTGCATCAAGTATGGGTTGCGACTAAGTTTAACGGACATCATTTTGAAATGCGTGACGGTCAATGGATTGATAATCGTTCTGGCGCTGAGTTTTGGGAATTTATGAACCAAGCATCTACTCGCCAAGCAGGCCAAGAAATTAAGTGGCAATCATCACTATGAGTTTAGAATTTGTAGAATACCCGGCACAATCAGAACACAAAGCAACGGTAATTTGGTTACATGGCCTAGGTGATTCAGGTGATGGTTTTGCACCTGTAGCACCGCAGCTTAATTTACCCAGTGAGCTAGGTATACGATTTGTATTTCCGCATGCGCCAGTGCAACCGGTCACCATAAATGGTGGTATGGAAATGCGCTCTTGGTACGATATTAAATCTATAGAATTAGATAAGCGTGCCGATGAACAAGGCGTAAGAGATTCAGCTGACAAAGTTCAAGTTCTTATTAATCAAGAAATTGAAAGTGGTATACCTGCTAATAAAATTATTTTGGCTGGTTTTTCACAAGGTGGCGTTGTTTCACTACATTTAGCGCCACGTTTTGAGCATAAGCTTGGTGGCGTTATGGCGCTTTCTACTTATATGTGTGTGCCACAAAAATTTACAGACGAAGCAAAACATACTGATTTAAATGTTTTTATGGCGCATGGTAGCCAAGATAACGTAGTGCCGCATAGTGCGGGAAGAAGTGCGTATGAAGTATTAACAGCACATAACATGGATGTAAGCTGGCAAGATTACCCAATGGCTCATCAGGTTTGCGCAGAAGAACTGCAAGCTATTCGTCAATGGTTAATTGCCCGTTTAAGCTAATTTTGGAGCCGCTGAGGTCAATATGAGTCAAAAAATAGTAATTAAAGCAAATGTTAAACGCGAACCACAAAATACTGTACCTACAGTTAGTTATGAGTGGCACTGGCGTCGTATTGTGAGTATTTCTATGTTGGTAGCAATGACCTCTGCTGCTGTGGTGTATGGGCTAACTGCATCGGTAAATGCCGAGCAAGGTGAGCACCCAAATGAGCAGGAGCAATTCTTAAGTTTCAGCAGTAACGCTGAAAACCAAACAAGCTATGAGGTAATGGATGTTGAGCCTCAATCATCAGTAAACAATACCCCAGCTGAGTCTGCAGAGGTAACTCAAGCGAGTATTGAACCTTTGTTAGCTGAGCAAAATGAGACTCAACTAAGCATTTCAAGTAATACACCTGCCGAAGTAGACCTTGTAAATAATCCCCCGGCTTTGTTGGCTAACAACGATATTGTTACTGATCAAAGCGAAAGTATTAATACAGAGTTAAACTCAAACCTTGATAATGATGTGCAAGAAGAAACCGCAGAAGCCCAAAACGTAACTGAGCCTGCTAGTCAAAGTGACTTACTTTTAGAGTTAGAAAGTGATGATGGCGCATTGAGTGGCACTGAAGGTTTTTCCTCTACAGCACATGTGGCAAGTGTGGCATTGGGCGCGCAAATAGACACGGGTAAAATTAGTCGTGCGGTACTTACTCGTAAAGTAAGTAAGCGTGAGCCTACTAATGTGTTTGCTGCTGATATTAGGTTAAGCCAGTTTGAGGAAGGGTTATCGTTTTTTAGCGAGATTAAAAACCTTCAAGGCCAGCAAGTTAAGCATGTTTGGTCGTTTGAAGGTGAAACGATGGCTGAAATTACACTTAATGTTACTTCGCCTCGTTACAGAACGTACTCAACAAAAAATATAATGAACACACAAACAGGTCATTGGCGTGTTGATGTAGTTGATGAGCAAGGTAATTTAATTGCCCAAAAAGAATTTAGAATTTTAGCTGACTAAAACTGGCTAAACGCAGTAATTAATTGGATACCCCTATGACAGAAAAAACAAAATTAGTACGCATCGCAACGCGTAAAAGCGCTCTAGCACTTTGGCAGGCCGAATTTGTAAAAGCAGAGCTTGAGCGTTTTCATGCAGATGTGCGCGTAGAATTAGTCCCAATGTCGACGCAAGGGGATATTATTTTAGATACGCCATTGGCCAAAATTGGCGGTAAAGGCTTATTTGTTAAAGAACTAGAGCAAGCCATGCTAGATGGCCGAGCTGACATTGCCGTACATTCTATGAAAGATGTGCCAGTAGAGTTTCCTCAAGGGCTAGCACTGCATACTATTTGTGAGCGTGAGGATCCACGCGATGCGTTTGTATCAAACAATTTTGCTAATTTAAGTGAGCTACCACAAGGCGCTATTGTTGGTACTTCGAGCCTACGCCGTCAGTGCCAAATTAAGGCACTTCGCCCTGATTTAGATATTCGTGATTTACGCGGCAATGTAAATACGCGTTTAGGTAAATTAGATGACGGCCAATATGATGCTATTATTTTAGCGGCTGCAGGGCTTATTCGTTTAGAAATGGAGTCGCGTATTGCTGACTACATTGAGCCAGAAGTGTCATTACCAGCAAATGGTCAAGGCGCTGTAGGTATTGAATGTCGTATTGATGATGAAGTAACCAAAGCATTACTTGCACCACTTGAGCATACACAAACACGTATTCGCGTAAACGCAGAGCGTTCGATGAATCGCTATTTAGAAGGTGGTTGCCAAGTTCCTATTGGTGCTTATGCATTGGTTGATGGCGAACAAGTGCATTTACGTGGTTTAGTTGGTGCTGTTGATGGCAGCGAAATTTTACGTGACGAAGTAACAGGCCATGTAAATGACGCAGAAAAACTAGGTATTGAGCTTGCTAAAAAATTACTAGCTCAAGGTGCAGACAAAATATTAGTTGAAGTTTATAGAGACGCATAAATGACACATATTCTGATAACTCGGCCCGAAGGAAAAGGCGCAGCCCTTGCACAGCAACTTGAGCAAGCGGGTTATCAGGCGTCTTTATTTCCGGTATTAAAAATAACGCATTTAACACCCTCCAGCACTGAGCTTAGTCCGCTATTAAATGCAGATAAAATAATATTTATATCGCAAGATGCAGTCAGTGCACTTTCGCAATTAAAACCAGATATAAATACCAAAGCGCAGTTTTATGCGGTTGGACAACAAACAGCCGATGTTATATATGAGCAATTTGGTGTGCGCGCAGCAGTACCAAAGCAGTATGATTCCGAAGGGTTACTTGCGCTTAAATCACTCGCCGAGGTGGATGGCTGTAATATAGTATTAGTTAAGGGCCAAGGTGGCCGCCCTGAGTTAGCTAAAACGCTCAAAGAGCGCGGTGCTTTTTTGAATAATTGTGTTGTGTACAAACGTGAACCGACAGAGAGTATCACCTCTAACTGGACAGACCACTGGAAAAGCCAGAATGTACACGGTATAGTCATAACAAGTAATGCAGCAGTTGATGCTATATTTAAAAGCCTTACTGCAGACCAACTACAATGGTTACAACAGTGCCGATTTTATGTTGCTAGCGAGCGTATAGCCGCTTATTTAAAGCTGCAACAGGTAAGTTCGGCTAATATACACATTGCAGCAGGGGCTAGCGATAATGCTATGTTTACCTGCATAAATCAGCAAGGTAGCAACATGAGCGAACAGTCAAAGCCAGTAACGGCAGAAAAAGCCACACCAACAATAGCTAACACGACCTCTGCTAAATCAACTAAGCAAGAGCCTACAGCTACAAAAAATACGGCAGACAAAAGTAAACAAAAAATAAGTAAGGTTGCAGTACTTGCGCTTCTTATTTCGTTAATTGTGGCCTCTGGTGTTGGATACGAGTTTTATCAAAAATTAAATGCTGGTAAGGCGCAAAACCTAGCCGTTAATGAGTTAAGCGAGCAAAATAAGTTACTCACCCAGGAGCTGCAAGCACTTAAATCGGCGCAATCTAATTTGCAACAAGCGCTGTTTAATAGTGAAGAAAAAGTTGCCGCAGCCCTAAATGAAAGTGCAGTTCAAAATCAGCAAGAACTAAAAGCGGCTTTGCAAAAGGCGCAGCAACAAGGCTCATCGTTAAACCCGCAAGAAGTAACCAGCTTACAGCGTATGGCTGAGTTTAAACTATGGGCTGAAAAAGACTACCAAGGCACTAGTGCTGTTTTAAAGCGCTTAGATGGATTACTTAGTGAGCATCCAGGAACAGTTGAAGTTCGCCAAGCGATTATGCAAGATATACAAACACTTGATAGCCTTAAACCTGTTGCAACAGAGGCTATTTATTTACAGCTAAACAGTGTACTAAGCAGTATTGACGACTTAGTTTTTAATGCAGTTAATTTACCAGAAGAAGCAGCTGCAATAGATGAAAATGCTTTAAGTGGTGATGTGAGTGATTGGCAGCAAAACTTGAGTAATAGCTGGAATAAAATTGTGGATAGCTTTATTACTATTCGTCAGCACGAGGGTGTTTCCATTGAGCCATTACTTACGGATCAAGAGCGCCATTTAATAAATCAACGAATCAAGCTTAATATAACTCAGGCACAAGATGCACTTATGAGTAAGCAGGCGAGTATTTTCTTTAGCGCCTTAAGTGAAGCAAAACGTTTAGTTGGTGAGTACTTTAAGCAAGACGATGATACAACTAAAACGGTACTTAAAGCGTTGTCTAAACTTGAAAAAGAGCAGCTTAACTTTAATCCAAAAGTAACCTTAAACAGTACACAAAAGGTTAAGGAGTGGGCGCAATGATAGGGCTAATTATTTTAATTGTAGCTATTGTTGTTGTACTAGCGGTTACTCCATTCGTTCTAGATGAAAAAGGTTATGTACTTATTTCATTTAACAATACGACGATAGAAGGCACGATAGTATCTTTTTGTATAATGGCAGTCATTACCTCTGTTGTTTTATATTTAACATATAAGTTAATTCGTTATTTATTATCGATTTATCATAATACTAAGCATGGCTTTTTTGCACGTAGCCAAGAGCGCAAACAAGCAGCTATTGAGCAGGCTCTTTGGAGTGCTATTAATGATGATTACGAGCACGTAGAACAGGCTTTATCGGGTAATAGCGTACCAGATAAGTTTGAAGATATTCGCTTAGCATTACTTGCAAAAGCAGCGCTTGCTAATAATCAAACAGATAAAGCACTTGAGCGTTTATTTGAAATAAGCCCAGAGCATCAATTAAAAGTAGCAAAGCTATGGTTGGCAAGTGGCGATAGTAGCGCGATTGAATCACAAATGCGTATTAGCGCAGAAGCTAAAAAAGCCACCGCACTTGAGTTAAAACTTTATGCAGAAGTATTAGTACAGCAACAACACTTTAGTGCGCTGGAAGACTTTTTGCCGCGTTTACTGCGCAAAAAAGCACTTACTGATGCACAGTGGACGCAGTTATTTAGTGCTTATTTTAGTGCGTTGGATGCAGACAAGCTGAGTGAAAAATATAAACAGCTGCCTAAAAAGCTGCAAGCTCATGCCCACACCGCATATTTAATGCAAATGGCGCAAGCAGGTCAATTGGCTGTTATTGAAAGTGACTTAATTAAAATGGTTAAGCACAATGAGCAACACTTAGAGCTTGCAAATATATTAAGTAAAGCAACAGCAGCTGATGCAGCTAAGTTGCAAATAAGCATTCAAGAACGGCTTAAGAAGGATGATTCAAATAATTCACTATTACTTGCGCTAGCTTGCCTTGCTAATGCTAAGGGTGATTATGACTTAGCAGCTAGAATTTTTGATAAAGCACTGAATAGTGAAAATAAAAAACAGTTCGCTGAACAAGCTGTGTTGAGTTATAAAAATAGTGCACAAGCAGAAAAGGCGCTCGTTTTATATCAATAAATGACTACACTATAACTACTTAGCATTTTTTGTAGTTCAGGAGCACAAGCTTTGAGAAAGTTTTTAATATTAACCCTTAGCTTGGCTTGTGCTTACTTCTTTACTGGGTATTTTAGCAACTCACTTCTTTCTGTAGATGGCTATGCGGTCGCCTCTTGGCCGCCCTCAGGAATTGCTTTAGCGAGCTTTTTAATTTGGGGACGTAAGTCATTTATTGGTCTTATTCTTGGTGCTTTCTGTACTAACTTAATTCATCTTGATAACACTGTAGATATTCTTCATTTTAATGTGCTTTTACAAGCTATTTGCGTCACTTTAGCCTCTGTTTTACAGGCTTGGATTGGCCGACAAATTATAGTGAATGTTATAAAAGCGCCGTTGGATT
>NZ_JACJDN010000201.1:0-6306 GCF_014163565.1 Pseudoalteromonas sp. SR45-5
TCGTAAAGTAGCCGACAGTTACCGTGAAATGATTAACAGTATTGGCTTTTACCCTTCGATGCTTTCAGTGGGCTTTTTGGTATTTGCCATTATTACAATGTCGGTTGAATATTTAGCCCCTGTTGAGCAGCTAAAATCGTTTATATCGGTTGTACTTGTTGATAGCGCTGAAAACGCACGTACTATTTTAAGCACCTTAGCGGGGAGTATTATTTCGCTTACCGTGTTTAGTTTTTCAATGGTAATGGTCGTTTTAAATTCGGCCAGTGCGAGTTTATCGCCCCGCGTAGTGCCTGGGCTTATTACGCGTAAATCACATCAAATGGTTTTGGGCTTTTATTTAGGCAGCATAATTTACTCCATTATTATGCTTATAAATATTAATAAACTTGAAGGTGGCAGTACGGCTATTCCTTCAATTGGTGTGTTGTTCGCACTTGTTTTTGGATTGATTTCATTAGGTTTATTTGTATTTTTTATACATTCAATCTCTCGTGCCATTCAGGTTGATAACGTATTAAATGGCTTGTTTAGCCAAACTAAAAACGAAATTAAAACAATAATACAAAGACAACAAGAAAACCCAGTTGAAGACTTTCCAGACTTTAGTAAGTGGTATTCGGTTAGCAGTAAAACAGAGGGATATTACAAAGGCGTGCAAACCGATAAGCTGTGTGCCATTTTGGCAGAGCAAGATATAAAGGTGTATATCTCTGTTAACCAAGGCTACTTTACAGTTAAAGGCTATCCGTTTTTAAAGTGTAATAAAGACATATCAAACGATGAAGAGCTGATAAATAAAATTCTCGACTGTTTTATTTTTTATATAGAAGAGTACATTAGCGATCATTACCGTTATGGGTTAACGCAAATATCTGAGATTGCAGTTAAGGCAATGAGCCCGGGCATAAACGATCCAGGTACTGCGGTTAAATCAATTGATATGCTGAGTATTTTACTTATTCAACGGTTGTCAATTAACGATATTAACTACTCGTTTAAGCACAGTGATAATGCCCCATTGTTGTACCTTCATGAAACAAGCTTTGATGAGTTATTACATGATAATTTTACACCGCTGCGTAATTACGCCAAAGGTGATGCATATGTAATGACAAATGTGCTTGAGGCATTTAAAAATATTTTGTTTATTGCCCATAAAGATACCGATGCACGAAACAGTCTATTTAATTACTTAAATGCGATTGTTGATGACATAAATGAACATGTAACTAATGAATACGACAGACGCGAAGTGACTAATATGCTCAACTCTATAGCGCGTATCAGCCAAGAGCAAGGTGAGAAGTTGGTGGCACGTTTTGAGCACCACCAAAAATAAAAACTTAAAACATAGTTTAATCTATGTAGTACACAGCGTAGCTTGACGCTGTTACTTTAATCTCTCCAGCATGGTAGGCATCAGGTACATAGTTACTTGGTGCGCTATCAGCCATCATTACTTTTTCTGCGCGCATATAAGGCTGCGACTGCACATTGAGTGGACTTAGTGACGCGCTGTATAATCCTTTTAAATCAACGTCATAATCTTCACTAAACTCTTTTGCAGCATCCCGTGCGTCTTTAATTGCTAACTTTTGCGCTTTTTTATGCAGCTCGTTGTAGTTGCTTGCTAAAAATTGCGTTTGATTAATTTCGTTAATACCGTTGTTAACTAAGCTTTGTAGTAACTCAGGGTATTTATTTATATCGCTGAGTTTTACTGTTAACGTACGAGAAACCTTAAAGCCTTTAAATTCTTGATTACCGGTAGTGCGGTTGTATTGGCTATCACGGTTTATTGAAATTTGCCCTGCGTTTATATCTCCCTCTTTAACACCAATCTCTTTTACGAGCTTAATTGCCTTGGCGATAGTTAAGTCGGTTTTATTTTTAGCAGCAATTAAGTCTTTATCAACTTCGGTAATACCTACACTAAGCTGTACGTAATCTGGCATTGTAGTAAGAGTCGCTTCGCCCTTAACATAAATATGAGGAGCATCGGGAGTCGCTGCCGCAAGTGCATCAAAGCTAAGTACGTTTAAAGCCAGTGCACTACCTAAAACAAGAGTCAGTGTTTTCATTAAGTCGATCCTTTAATTATGTAAAAGCAAGTAAACACCGTACGTGGTTAATTAAATATGAACAAGCACAAAAAAACAGGCAATTGCCTGTTTTTTGTTAAGCGTTGTAACTAATGCTATTACGCCATTTACTTTTAATTACTTATAAACCTAATTAAACACTACAACGTTTATAGTTACGGTATTTTGGTAACCAGTAATTTTTGTCGATTGCTGCCCATAATGCGTCATCCGTAATCTCAAGAGCAACGCCCTCTTCGATTGCCTTTTTAGCGATGGCAAATGCAATACGTTTACTTAGCGTTTCAATTTCAGTCAAGGCTGGTAATAAACTACCTTTACCTGTGTTTGCACGCGGCGACGACTCTGCAAGCATTTCGCTAGATACACTTAACATTGCATCTGTAATGCGTGTCGCTTTAGCGGCAATAACCCCTAAACCAATACCCGGGAAAATATAACTGTTGTTACATTGTGGGATTGGGAACGTCTCGCCATTGTACTCAACAGGATCAAATGGGCTACCTGTGGCAACAAGTGCTTTACCGTCAGTCCACTTAATCACATCAGCAGGATGCGCTTCTACTTGCTTAGATGGATTACTTAATGGGAAAATAATTGGCTGTTCACAACCGGCATGCATAGCGCGTATTACTTGTTCTGTAAATAAGCCAGGTTGACCAGAAACACCAATCAAAATGTCAGGCTCAGCACAGTGCATAACATCAAGCAGTGATGCGTACTCGCCGCTGTACGTCCAATCACTTAACGAGCCTGTAGGTTGTGCAAGTGCTTGTTGGAAATCGCGTAAGCCTTCCATACCCTCACTAAGCAAACCAAAACGGTCAACCATAAATACTTGGCTACGCGCTTTTGCTTCTGAAATACCTTCAAAAACCATTTGGCTAATAATTTGCTCAGCAATACCACAACCAGCAGAGCCTGCACCCACAAAAACTACTTTTTGCTGGCTTAGGGTTGAATTTTTAACACGACACGCAGCAAGTAAAGAACCGACCGTTACAGCCGCAGTACCTTGAATGTCATCGTTAAAGCTACAAATTTCATTGCGGTAGCGCTTAAGTAATGGCATTGCATTTGGCTGTGCAAAATCTTCAAACTGAAGTAATACATTTGGCCAGCGACGTTTAACCGCTTTAATGAATAAGTCTAAAAACTCATCGTATTCGTCTTGAGCAATTCGCTTATGGCGTGCGCCCATGTACATAGGATCGTTTAAAAGCTTTTCGTTATTAGTACCCACATCAAGCATTACAGGCAATGTGTATGCTGGGCTTATACCACCACACGCTGTGTAAAGTGACAATTTACCAATTGGAATACCCATGCCACCAATACCCTGATCGCCAAGGCCTAAAATACGCTCGCCATCGGTTACAACAATAACTTTTACTTTACCTTTGGTAGCGTTGCGTAAAATGTCGTCAATTTGGTAGCGATCTTCATACGAAATAAATAAACCACGTGCGCTGCGATAAATGTCAGAGAATTTTTCACAAGCATCGCCCACTGTCGGTGTGTAAATGATTGGCATCATTTCTTCAAGGTGGTCACGCACTAAACGGTAGTAAAGTGTTTCGTTGTTATCTTGAATCGCACGTAAGTAAATATGCTTATTAAGGTTGTCGGTAAAGCTAGAATACTGCTGATAACAACGCTCAACTTGCTCTTCTATTGTTTCAAAGCGAGGAGGAAGTAAACCAGCAAGATTGAAATTTTCGCGTTCTTTTTTACTAAAGGCGCTGCCTTTATTTAATAGCGGTGTTTCAATTAGGCCAGGGCCAGAATGATGAATATATAAGTAGTTAGGATCAGTATTAGTTGTCATATTTCCAGGCTTTAACGGAGTCTTAAGTTATGATCTGTCATTATCAGTGTTAGAGGTTTAATTGCAACGACAATTAAGCTAGTCAGACCATTGAGAGAAAATACATGCGGGCTTCACTGCCCGCATGCATATTATACATAATTTAAAATTTGATAGTGGCGTTATTATCAGTTAAATCAGATAACGCAACACCTTCACGGCGTGGATCAGCTCCGCCGTAAAGTTTGTCATTTTTAACTTCAACTGCGTGTAAGCCCGAGTTTAAGTCAATAATACGTACATTGTGGCCGCGTTTAGTAAGCGCAGGCGCAATGGCTTCAATAGCTGTGCCTTTTTCAAGGCTGGTGTAATCGTTACGATTTGTTGTACGCGGTAAGTTAATAGCGTCTTGCGCTGATAAATTCCAGTCAATAACACCCACAACAACTTGTGCAACGTAATCTATGATACGACTACCGCCAGGTGAGCCTACAATTAAACGTAAGCTGCCATCTTTATTAAATACCATTACCGGTGACATAGAGCTACGCGGGCGTTTACCAGCCTCTACACGGTTTGCTACAAGCTTGCCGTTTTTACGTGGCGATAACGAAAAGTCAGTTAGTTGGTTATTTAAAATAAAGCCATTAACCATAACCGTAGAGCCAAACGCCATTTCAATTGAACTAGTCATCGAAACGGCATTACCTTTACTATCTACAATAGAGACATGAGAAGTAGAAGGTAACTCGTATGAATCATCCATTGCATAACTTAAGTACCCTACTGGATTACCGGCTACGGCTTTTTGGTCTGTTTCGGTAATTAATTTAGCGCGTGAGGCAATGTAATCTTTGTTTAATAGCTCTTTTGTAGGTACTTGAGTAAAATCGGGATCGCCCATGTACATATCGCGATCGGCAAATGCAATACGCGAAGCTTGGCTAAAGTAATGAATCGCCTTTTCGCCATTTGGCTTAAGTGCGCTCATATCTTTATGTTCAAGCAAGCCAAGCATTTGCAGTACTGCTACGCCGCCACTACTTGGTGGTGCCATAGAACACACGTTATAAGCACGGTATTGAATACATACCGCATCGCGCTCTTTACTTTTATAATCTGCTAAATCTTGTACGCTTAATTTACCAGGGGCAATTTTAGAGTGCTGTACAGCATTAACCATTTGTTTTGCATTTTCGCCTTTGTAAAATGCATCAATGCCCTGCTTTGCAATGTCTTTGTATAAATCAGCAAGTGGTTGATTCTTTTTAACGCTACCCACTTCAATTAATTTACCATTAGGGTAAAAGTATTCGTTAATAACTGGCATGCTCAATACGCCTGGGTTTAACTGGCGGGCTAATAAGCCATGTAAACGCGGCGAAACTACAAATCCTTGTTCTGCAAGTTCAATAGCCGGTTTAAAAAGCGCTTCCCACGGTAATGTACCGTATTGTTTATGTGCGCTTGCAAAGGCATGTAAAATACCGGGTACACCAACAGAGCGTCCACCTACTACGGCTTCAATCCATTTAACGGCTTTACCGTGTTTATCTAAAAACAGTGTTTCGTCTGCATTTGCAGGTGCAGTTTCGCGGCCATCAAAACTAGTCAATTTATTGTTAGCTTTGTTGTAATACATCATAAATGTACCACCGCCAATACCTGAGGATTGCGGTTCAACTAAAGTAAGCACTAGTTGAGTAGCAATCGCAGCATCTACAGCACTGCCGCCTTGGGCTAAAATTTGTTGACCGGCTTTTGAGGCATATGGATTTGCCGCAGCTACCATGTATTTATCACCTTGCACTACTTTTTTATGGATTAATCCGGTAGCAGCTTCAGGTTCGCGAGTTTCAATTTGAGTTGCTTGCTGTGCAAATGAAGGCAGTGATACTGCGCACAGTCCAATGGCAAATAATGAGTTAAGTTTAAAATGCATAAAAATACTAAAAACACTTAATTACGTAGTTGTATTTGGCATCTTAAAGTTAAACGGGCACAATATGCAAAAATTTTGACTAAAAAAATATAATAAAATGCTTAATTTACCTATTCAACCTCGTTATATATTACCGCCTATTATTTTGCTGCTTTTTAGTACCATTTTTGCTGCATTTGATTTAAATAGTTTACTTGAATTTAACCGAAGCCTAATTGATGATGGCGAACTGTGGCGAATCTTTTCTAGCCAATTTGTTCATGCTAATTGGGCTCATTTGGGACTAAATGCCAGTGGTGTTTTACTAATATGGTTACTACATGGCGAATACACATCACCTACTCGTTACGCCGTTAATATAATTGCGCTGGCACTGTGGTGTGGACTTGGCGTGTATTGGTTTTGCCCAAGCATACATATTTATACCGGATTAAGTGCTCTGCTGCATGGCG
>NZ_JACJDN010000202.1:0-6242 GCF_014163565.1 Pseudoalteromonas sp. SR45-5
TCTATCATGGTGAGTCACTTAAAAATGGTGATAGTGTTGCTGTTGAAAGAGAGTGGGATTACTTGGGGTTTGGGTCACATGCCATTTGGTTAGATATTCCTAAAAATAGTAAATATGCACAAGTAAGTCAAAACAAAAATAAAGCCGAAGTCGATAAGATCCTTAAAGAATTAAAACAGTTCTGTGATTGGGGGGAAGGTCGTGTAAATGATGAAGGGCAGCCTTATAGTATCGCTATTCTGACCTTTTATAAGGGACAGGAAACAGCGTTGAGAAAAGAATTACAAAAACTGCCGGATAACAATAAAAAATATAGTCAATTTGAATATAAAGGGCAGCCTATTAAATTAGCTACTGTTGATTATTTTCAAGGGCAAGAAGCAGACTTGGTTTTTCTATCTATGGTGAATAATTATCGCGATGGTTTTTTAGACTCACCTAACCGGCTGAATGTAGCTATTACACGAGCCCGATATCAGCTAGCGATTGTCGGTTGTTATGATTATTTTGCTAATAATAGCCGAACTACTGAGCTTAAAAATTTGGCTAAAGCGCTACCAAGGAAAGTTAAATGAATTCGTCACTACAAGAACAATTACAGAAAATAAAACTAAATACTACCAAAGATAGATCTAAAACAGGTCATCCTGAGAACATGCGACAATCTTCTAAAAAAACACGTAGTAATGGTAACTGTCCTTTGTTTACATTAAACCGAAAGGTTAATTTAGTGTGCCTACCTTTGTTGGGAACAGTAGAGGTTTATGTTAAGCGACAGGATATTGTTAATGCGCTTGGAAAAGTAGCTGAACTTCCAATTAGGTTGCTTGAGTATTTAAAAAAACTAGCCTTAATTGACTGTAATAAGGAGCTTACAGCTAGGGGAAAGGAATTTTTAAAAACGGGACTTTTACCTACTCTCGAAAGAGGTTTGTTTCATATTTGGTTTGCCGAAAATGACCAATTATTGGTAAAAAATCCAATTTTAATACAGCGTATCGATGCCTTTGCCACAAAAGACCTTAATCAATATAGATCTTATCGTGGTGATATCAATCAATATTTAACTGAGCAGGTTATTACTACCAACTTAGCGATAGAAAATAATAAATCGATCTCAATTGAGTCGGTTAAGGTTGCGATTAAAAGCATTGAAGTGCTTTGCGATACTTATAATAAAGCAAGCGCATATTTAAATTGGCAGTTAACAGCGCACAGTAAAACTACTCTTAGTGGGAAATTAAATATTGAAGTTCCCAGTAAGGGGAGGGGTAATAAGTCGTCATCTGTTGGAAAAGAATTCTCTTTCAATTTACCAACTAACCACAACCAATATATAGAATTAATGGACATTATAGGTAAGCAGTTAAATGGCAAGTGGAACAATCAATATCAATATTTCTCCCTTCCTTTTAGTGAAACAATTGATGAGAAAAAAACGCTTAACGGCTTATCGTTAGAAACACTTCCTTTTGAAACAGTTGATTCAACTCGTTTTGGTTCATTTAAAATAGTAGAGCATCAGTCATTGCCAATTTCACCTATGGATTTAAGTGATGGAGAGAAATGGCTAGAAGCATGGTGCAAACATTATTACCAGCAAAAGCATAATGCGTTAATACATGCAGAAAAAGCGCAATTGGACTGGCTTTCTCAGCCAGGATTAACCCCACATGATATTACACCTATACAGATTGACAAGATGTTAGCGATATTAGGCACAGAAGGTAAAGCTACTAGCTATTGGCAAGCGGCTGCAGGTTTCGATTTAATGCCACATCTAGCAGCTGATTTTGGCGTTGCTTTAACATTAGATGATGGCGCCGAGTTCGAATTTCCAAAACTTATAAACCATTTAACTAATGGTAGACACATAGAAAATATAATTATCTCAGATCGTTATTTTACATCCGATCATCAACAAGCCCTTTTGACGAGAATCGCCATTAAAGTAGGTGTATCAAAAGGTTTGTTTGTAACACTGAAACAAATGTACAAAAAGAAATTACCTGAAAGTTGGCAGCCTAAATTTATTGATAAATCTCCAGATAATCATGATCGTTACTGGTTGTTTTTTACATCGGCAGGTTTAAAGTGTTGGAAAGTCAGTGCAAGTTTAGACTTTGCTCGCGAGCACAATAGGCAGTGGGTCGTGCATGGCACACCGACTTTTACCCCTTTAGATAAGAGTGATTTACCACAATATCTCCAAGACATCGTTGAAGAATATAACAGGGAATGTGTGTAATGACGATATTAGCACCCAAAAAAATTAAATTCGAAAAAGATTACAGTGAACAAAAGCTTAGCAGTAAATTTGTATCTAAAAATGCTAATACTGAATCGGCTTATGATTGTGATGTTGTTACTGTATTTAACAAAGCTAAATTGATACAGCAGATAGAAGAAACCAAACATACTTTAATTATTTCTGTAGATATTCTGTTTGATAGTGAAACTATCAAAACAATACAGTTACTAGTTGATAACCAACCGTCCATACGGGTTTACTTATGCTTAGGTGATGATGTACAAAACAAAACAGCGATAGATCGGCTTAAATCACGTTGTTTAGTTCGCACTGGTGTTGCTCAGGCTGGTGCGATATTTTTAAGTGATCATCAGTACTTTAATAAACGCGGTGTTGTTATTACGGAATTAGATGAAAGTGGCTATTGTTTGGATCTTACACTAGATCAAATTGATGATAGTTACCGAAGCTTCTGTAAACACTTTTGGGATAATACACAGTACGAATATATAGGGGAGTCAAGGCGTCAGGCACAACCAACAGATGTTAGGATTATCTTAAATGATGAATATCAATTAGATGGTTATTTTAATAGGAAATCATTTAAAACAACAATAGCAACAGTTAACGCATCAGCTTTAGCAAATAAAATTGAGATAACAGATGACGCTATGCTGATTTCAAATCGGCAACTTGCCGAGCTAAATAGTATCGCAAAAGAAAGTTCAGTAAATATAGTTTTAACTGACTTTAACTATCCTAATATTGTTTATGAAGCTAAAGATGATGAAAGAAGTGAAGAGGTGGTTTGGTTACTCCCGAAGGGGTTTTCTGCAGGTAAAGTAAATTGGGCTATTCAGCTTGATGAAGCTCAAAAAAATAATGTAACTGCATCTATTAATAAGGTTGCTGAGCAGGCTTGTTGGGTACTGGCGTTAAAACCAAATGTATCTGAGCTTGTTAATGTTAAATTTGTGTCTGCTAATAATTCAAATGAAGAATTAATGACCATAGAGCAACGCAAAACTATTACTTTGGAAGAGCACTATTGCCAATCAATCGAAGAATTTTTGAATGAAACTCCAGAAGCTTTGTTTTCGAAACAAACAAATTGGTCTGATAAATTTGCTGCGCAACATGTTTCATTCACTGGAATAATTCATCCTCCTTATTGCCCAAAAAACGCAACCGCTGATGAATTGGTAAATAAGTGGGAGAAAGTAAATAACATGTGGCAGCAATCACTCTCCGAAGCGGAAAGCACGCTAAATAACTCAAGTAAACAACTTACTGAAAGTAGGACTCGCTCGTTTGCAAGTTTATTGAGTCAATTTATTCTGGGGCAAAATCAGACACATAGAAAATTGATTGAAAGAATAGATGCGCTCAAAAAGTTTAACCTTTTACACTCAACACCTGCTGAGAGAAAAAAGGTAGAAGATGATTTTTCTCAAATTGTATTAGAACTAAATCAGAATAAAACGCAAATATCTCAGCAGATCAATTTGGCTGAAAAAGAACATATTTGGGATAAAAAAATTAAGCAATTATCAGCGGATAAAGAGCAAGCTAAGAACGATGTGAGTAAAGCGAAAGAACTTATTAAAAATAAGCGACCAAAACTAGAAACGTTACTTAAAGAAATAGAAAGCAAGTACCGTGAGGAAGTTAAAACTTACAGAAGTGAGAAAACAGAAGACGATACAGCGACATTACCAAAGGAGGCAGAAGAGTTAGACAGCACCAAACAATTCTTTTCAAAGAAAGAAAATCGAAAGATACACGCTAAATTATATCAAGTTTACAACCATTTAGTTACTGAACATAGCAAAGCCCATAAAGAGCTGTTAGATATTGAGAGCAATACTAATAATCAAGAAAAGAGTTTAGCAACCATCAATGATGAGCTTGACCAGCATGAACGCCGCAAACCAAAAGCAGAAAGCTTAGATGAGTCGTTAGATCTACAACTCGGACTTAAAAGTAAAAAACAGTTAAAAATTATTTGGCCTTCAGAATATTTACCAAATGATGCTTTTTCATTAATGCAAGATAAAGGTAAACGGTATCTAGTGATTGAATCATTAGATAAATATGAGATTGCTAATAAAGAGGCGTCTCGATTAGAAGCAACAGTTTGCATCTTTAAAAGTGGTGATGCTTATGCCTGAGCAACAAATTATTATAACGATTGATGAGCAAGGCCAAGTTAATGCCAAAACAGAAGGGTTTCAAGGTGATTCTTGTATAGATGCTGTTGTTGACCTTCTTGGTGAGCAGATTAACATTAAGAATTTAAAAAAGACTGATGAATATCATCAATCACAAACTGTAAAAGCAGCTCATATTGTCGAAAGTAAGCGAGGTGGTTAATGAGTGCTGTTATTAAAACTACCACGCCCTTTGTAGTAGAAGTTGCACTTTTTCAGTCACTTATTAAGTTAGGATATGAACCAAAATATATAACTGTAAAAAATATACGTGACTTTCAGGGAAATAATAGTGTTGAGTGTGGTGACATAGTTACTAATAGAGTTGATTACAATGGACACCAGCACTTTAGAAAGCAAGGTAAGCTCTGGGTATTAAGGCATGATGCTGATCAATATAATGCACGAGTACTAGGTTTAAAGCATTATAAAAAAATCGCTGACTTCTTATCGGAGTTAGAGCAAGAGTACTTGTGTGAGTATGAGCGTCATTTAGCAGAACTCGCCGAGATAGAAAGAAAAGAAATTGAAGAGCAAAGAAAGGTGAGAGTGGAAGTAACTCGACAACAAGCAATAGCAAAAGCTCAAGCTCAAGGTTATACCGTAAAAGAAAAGCAGATTAATGGCAAAATTCAACTTGTTTGTATTAGGCATATTTAATTTATGACTAATATAGATGAAGGCAATTCTTTTTTTAATCTAGCTCATATCGAAGCACATACTCATATATATGGTCCAGGTTCACGTTTCACAATTTGGCTACAAGGATGTAGCTTGGGCTGCAAAGGCTGTTGGAATACTCAAATGTGGCCGCATAGAGAGAGAACCCTTGTACACAGAGAAAAACTTTATCAGCAAATTTTGGATACGCCCGAAATTAGTGGTATTACCTTTTTAGGAGGTGAACCGCTTGAGCAAGCAGATAATACGCTTTGGCTAATCAAAATGATAAAGGACAATACCAGTTTGACTAATGTTGTTTATACAGGCTTTGAACAAAGAGAGCTAGAGCTTAAAGGTTATTGGTCAGCTTTATGTGAAAATAGTGACCTAATTATATCGGGGCGCTATCAACATTCATTACGAAACCCATATTTAAGACTTCGAGGTTCAACAAATCAAAAACTTGTATATCCGCATGGCTCTAGACTTATGGAAGAAAGCGATGGAGGTAATGAAATTGAAATAGTAATTGATAGTTTAGGCTCAATTACAACTCTTGGTTATCCAGATTAAATATTGATAGTCTTCCAGAACTGTATGTGTAATTAGGGTAGCTTGGGGGTGACAATAGTAGGAGTTCATCCCCCATTTTTAATGTGTAGATAATTAGTTAAACATTGTGCGACCGAGATAATTTATCAGCTAACACTTGGAAGTAACATAACAAAAGTGGGTCACTGCATATAATAATTATTTTTAATTGGTACGACTGAGCGGATTTGAACTGCTGACCCTTGGACCAGGTGCTCAAGAGTGGGTAATGCTTTTTCTCTGGTTTTTTTTATTACTTTGAATTGGTACGACTGAGTGGATTCGAACTGCTGACCCTTGGACCGGGTGAGCAAGAGTGGGTAGTGCTTTTTCTTCGGTTTTTTATTACTTTGAAGTGGTACGACTGAGTGGATTCGAACTGCTGACCCTTGGACCGGGTGATCAAGAGCGGGTAGTGCTTTTTCTTTCAAATGTACTTTATTTATTTTACTTAAATGTTGGTACGACTGAGTGGATTCGAACCACCGACCCCTACCATGTCAAGGTAGTGCTCTAACCAACTGAGC
>NZ_JACJDN010000203.1:0-6236 GCF_014163565.1 Pseudoalteromonas sp. SR45-5
GGCTCATAGTGTGTTCCTAATTAAGTGTTATGAATTTTAAGCTCACTAATGACAAACTTTCAAAACAGTGTCAAACTGAAATCAAATAAAGGAGTTAATATGCTTAAACCAATTTTAATAAGTAGTGCAGTTGCATTACTACTTAGTTTTTCGGCTAATGCTGAAAACATTCACTTTCCAGAAGAAATTGTACCACTACAAGTGGGCGATAAAATGCTAGAAAGCTCTTTGTTTAGCCGTATTGATGATGTAGAGCTTGCGCCAGGAACTTACCAGCTTAGGCTAAAATATACTGATTTATATGAAGATGATTATGACACGCATGAAGTTGTGGAGTCGGAACCATTTTGGGTAAGTGTAACTGTTGAAGCAGGTAAAGATTATACCTTAGTGTTTAATCGTGCTGAAAATGCAGTATCTGCAAAAGTATTTGCAGAAGCACCACAAGTTAGTTTAAAAGCAAAAAGTAGCGCTGTTGCAAAGCCTTTAAGTGTTATTTCTAACACGCAGCTAGCAAGCAATAAACCGGTAATGCAAAATACAATGCCTGCAGGACCTTCTCGTCCTAGTCAGCCAATAAAGCCGATAGCACCCATTACAGATAAAGGCATGCCAAGTGCGCCGCAAATGCTTGATTTTTGGTGGCAACAAGCCACAACTGCAGAGCGTAAAGCTTTTTTAGAAAAAGTGACAAAGTAGAAAAATAGCAAAACAAAAGGGCCAAATTTGGCCCTTTTTAGTTTCTAGTTAACGCTATTTATTCAAATAATGCGTCAATAGTACCTTGTGCAAGAGGGTGATACCCAGGGCGTGCTTTTAAGTACACGCTTTGTGCCCACTCTTTTTTACCGTTAGTGATAAGGGATTTATATAATGGGACAATTAATTTACGACGGCCAATACCTGATAAGTGCTTATCAAGTGCAGGGTAAATTGGTTGATAACCATTTCCTACTGCTAGCATAAACCAAGCAAATGCACGTTCAGCATTAGTTGACTGTGTTAGGTTAAATTCTGAGTCAAGCTCTACCATGTGCTCTTGGCTTAAATCACGTGGTAAGTTATTTAAAAAGTGTAGCCACTCATGCACAGACCAATCAGCTGTTGGCAGTTGAGCTGCAGTTGTGTCGCCTTTTAGCCATGCTGCTGTTGCAGTATCTACTTTATCAAATGCATCAGAAGTAGGGTTTGGCGCATCATTTGGTAATCCAGGTTCAAAAATCCATTCGTTTACTTTATCCATGCTTACAACACCAGGATACTTTTCAATTAAGTTAGCTTTTAAGTAAGTAACAAATTGCGCGGTAGTAAGTGATTTAAACGAAAACTCTTTAAAGTACGCTTTTACAAACGGGTCAAACTTATCGCGACCATATTTGTTTTCTAGGTAAATTAAAAATAATTGACCTTTAGTGTAAGGCACTGAACTGAATGCATCGTCTGGGTCGCGGCCGTTAAGTTTTAAATTAAGGCGTGTATCTGGTGCATCAATTGTTTTAAGTTGTGCGCGTAAAGACGCTGAATCAAGTGCTTGTTCCATAACCGCACGGTCACGGCCAAATACTTCTTCCATAATGCGGTTTTCAACGTACGAGGTAAAACCTTCGTTTAACCATAAATCTTCCCACGTTGCGTTAGTTACTAAGTTACCTGACCAAGAATGAGCAAGCTCATGAGCAATAAGGTTAACTAAGCTTTTATCACCGGCAACAACCGTTGGAGTAATAAATGATAAGCGTGGGTTTTCCATGCCACCAAACGGAAAACTTGGTGGTAGCATTAATAAGTCGTAGCGACCCCATGCATATTCGCCGTACATCGCGTTTGTTTTATCGATCATGGCTTGGGTGTCGTCAAATTCAGCAACAGAGGCATCTAAAATTGTCGGTTCAGCAAATATGCCTGTTTGATGCGACATTGCTTTAAATTCTAAGTTACCTGCGCCAATAGCAATTAGGTAAGGTGAAATTGCTTGTGGCATATCAAAAATGTAGTCGCCATCTTTATAAAGCGCATCTTTGTTATCGGCACTCATTACAGCACGTATATCTTTTGGTGTATGAATTCGTGCAGAGTAAGTTACACGCATTGCGGGTGTATCTTGCACTGGGATCCAACTACGTGCATGAATTGCTTGCGACTGGCTGTACATAAATGGATGCGTTTTACTTGCCGTTTGCTCTGGTGTTAACCATTGCAGGCCTGAAGCTTCTGGACGACTGTTGTAATAAATACGAACTACTTCAGCTTGGTTTTTAAACACAATAGTAAGCTTTGAACCTTTAACGTCATCTCGCTTAGCTAAATCAAAAGTCGCTTTTTTCCAGTTACCGCTTTGATCTTTGTACATTACTTTATCAATGTCTAAGTCGCGGGTATCAAGTACGAGAGTTCTACTTTTGCTGTTGTTCCACTGAAGAGTATGCTCTACAAAACCTTCTAACTGCTTGTCGGCAAAATCGACATCTAAATCAAGGTTTAAGTGAGTAGTAACAACATCATCAAGGTTAGCATACGAGTTTTGGTCAATCGCATTAGCCATTGCTTGCGAACACATACCCGCCATAGCGAGGCTTAAAAAAAGAGGTTTAATTTTCATCATTACTCTGAACACAAATAAAAAAGTGCTGGTTTTATATCACGATTGACACGGCGGGTTGAGTGATTTTTACAATCTAGTGCCACATTTGCGACGATGAGGTAAACTATTGCGATTAGTTACCGGTATTTTTAGAGAGCTTTGTGGCGCATTCATTACACTCCTTACATACATTCGCATTAAACAGCCAATGCCAAAATTTTGTTGAAATTACTCAGCTTGAGCAACTTAAAACGCAAAATTTTAGTGCACCGTTTTGTTTGCTGGGCGAGGGCAGTAACACCGTATTTTTAAATGACTACATGGGTACGGTTATAAAAATAGCTTTAAAAGGTATTAAAATTACTGAGCGCGAGAGCGACACACTAATAAGTATTGCCGCAGGCGAAAACTGGCATCAACTAGTTAGCTATTTATTAGAGAAAAATATACCCGGGCTTGAAAATTTAGCACTTATACCGGGCACTGTTGGCGCATCGCCGGTACAAAACATTGGTGCTTATGGCGTTGAGATAGCTAAATTTGTTGAGTTGGTAGAGTACTTTGATATAACCACTAACACTATGCATTCATTAAATAACGAGCAATGTGAATTTGCTTACAGAGACTCAATATTTAAACATGCCCTTAAAAATAAAGCGGTGATCACGCAAGTACACTTAGCGCTCCCAAAAAAATGGCAACCAGCATTAAGTTATGGCCCTTTGCAGCAGCTCTCAAGCATCACCCCGCAAGCTGTATTCGATCAGGTTATAAAAACGCGTGATAGCAAATTACCTAACCCATATACACTTGCCAATGCGGGCAGCTTTTTTAAAAACCCTATAATAACCAACCAGCAGTTAGCTGAACTATTAAAGCAATTTGCCGATTTACCTCATTACGAATATGGGCAAGGTCATCACAAGGTCGCGGCAGGTTGGTTAATCGATCAAAGTGGTTTAAAAGGGCACCGCGAGGCAGGTATAGAAGTGCATCAACAACAAGCTCTAGTACTTGTTAATCACGGAAATAGTGAAGGCAGCGACCTAATAAATATGATTAAACACATTCAGCAAGTTGTTTATAGGCGTTACAACATTATGTTAGAGCACGAAGTACGTTTAATGGATGCACGCAGCGAATGCCATATTAACGCGGAGCCTAAGTAATGAAAGCACCTGATGGAAACAAACTCGCTATTTTAAATGCACTCAACCAAGGAGGGTTTGTATCTGGTCAAGCCTTGGGTGAAAAGCTAGGTATTAGCCGAGCTGCGGTAAGTAAACATATTAAAACGTTACAAGAAATGGGCTTGGATATTTTTAAAGTGACTGGCAAAGGCTATTGTTTGAATAGTCAGGTGGGCCTTTTAAATAAAACGCAAATTGATCAGCACTACAAAGCGCTAGGTGCAAATACTGCCGATGTAGAAGTACACCCTATTATTGATTCGACCAACAGCGAGCTTATGCGCCGTATACAGGCCAAAACAACGCTTGAGTCTGGCACTGTTATTGTTGCTGAAATGCAGCAAGCAGGACGTGGTAGACGCGGCCGTGTTTGGCAATCCCCATTTGGCGCTAATTTGTATTACAGTTACTTTTGGCGTTTAGATGACGGCTTACAAGCTGCAATGGGCGTATCAATTGCGGTAGGCCTAGCTGTTTATGATGCTATTAAAGCGTTATACCAAGTTGACGTAGAACTTAAGTGGCCTAACGATATTTATATAAATAAGCAAAAACTTGCAGGTGTATTGGTTGAATTAGATGGACAACCGCAAGGACCTTGTCAGTTAGTGATTGGTATCGGTATTAATTTACAAATGCCTGAGAGCTTTAGTCAGCATATAGACCAAGCGTGGACCGACTTAAATCAACATACTCAAAAGCTTGATAAAAACCAACTTGTGGCTTCTCTTACTTACCATTTAGAGCAGCGTTTAGCGCAGTATCGTCAAACGGGTTTGCAAGCTATGTATGAGCAATGGAATTCGCTCAATGCGTTTGCTGGTGAATATGTTGAACTAAACACAGGGCACCGAAGTTGGCGTGGAATATGTGAAGGTATTGACGCACAAGGTGGAATACGAATTCGCCAAGACGGGGAAGTAAAAAGTTATTACGGTGGGGAAGTCTCCCTTAGAAAGGCGCAATTATGAGATTATTGATCGACGTAGGAAATACATCATTAAAAGCTGTGTTGTGGCATAACGAGCAAACACAACCGGCAGATATAAATAACCTGCCTTGGTTACAAATAACCGAAGTGATTTATGCATGTGTAGGGCGCAGTGATTTACTAAACGATATTCTCGCACAAGCGGCTAGCAATAATATTATTTGTTTTGAAGCCAAGGTAACCAAAACGCTTGGAGATCTTGTATGCGCTTACGAGCATGTAGCTAACTTAGGCATAGACAGGTGGCTTGCGCTTATTGCTGGATTTACGTTATATCCAAACACAGCATGCATTGTTGTTGATTCGGGTACTGCGACAACAATTGATGTGCTTAGTAGTGAAGGGTTGCATTTAGGTGGCTGGATTTTACCTGGGCTTGATTTAATGACCTCATCACTTACACAAAATACTCAACGTGTTTTTGATGATGGTAAAACTCCATTTACCAATGAACTGGGTAAAAATACGCCTAATGGTTTAAAAAATGGTGCTTTAGTGGCAACCATTGGAGCAATTGAGCAAGCTAAGTTGCACTTAATGGATAAAAAAACAGAGCAAAAAGTACAAATAATTTTTGCTGGTGGCTATGGCTTGCTTTTACAACAGCAATTTGAGGGAAGTATTTTTGATTCATTACTCGTAATGAAGGGGTTAAATTACTGGCACCAGCTAAGCAAAACAACATAAAAAAGTGCCAAAAACGTGTTTTCGCGTGAATATTGAGCATTTAAACTAAAAATTTACACTTTTTTTAATTTTATAGTTGCATCCCAATAAACCTTACTCTAATATCTCGCCCCGTACTAAAGCAGTGCCGACTTAGCTCAGCTGGTAGAGCAACTGACTTGTAATCAGTAGGTCAACCGTTCGACTCGGTTAGTCGGCACCACTTTCCTTTTACCGGAAGTGAATTAGTAGAGAATTATCGTGGAGGGGTTCCCGAGCGGCCAAAGGGATCAGACTGTAAATCTGACGGCTCAGCCTTCGCTGGTTCGAATCCAGCTCCCTCCACCACTTTATTCTTGACGGTTAGAGGTAGTTTAAGAACAGATTTTTATGCGGGCATCGTATAATGGCTATTACCTCAGCCTTCCAAGCTGATGATGCGGGTTCGATTCCCGCTGCCCGCTCCAGTTCTTGTGTTGCTGATATAGCTCAGTTGGTAGAGCGCACCCTTGGTAAGGGTGAGGTCGGCAGTTCGACTCTGCCTATCAGCACCAGTCCTAAGAATCTCCTTGATTACTTCCTTTATCTGTCAGAAAATACTATTTGAAAAAGATTAACTTAATCTACCTTTGGTGGATTATTTTCATATGTAATTTAGATACACAAAACTGATAGGTTCCGTCATGGCAAAAGAAAAGTTTGAACGCGTAAAACCGCACGTAAACGTTGGTACAATCGGCCACGTTGACCACGGTAAAACTACACTAACTGCAGCAATCACTAACGTACTTGCAAAAGTATACGGCGG
>NZ_JACJDN010000204.1:0-6219 GCF_014163565.1 Pseudoalteromonas sp. SR45-5
GGTAATATTAATTGGTAATTGAATTGTGGTTATTTGCACAATAAATTGGTAAATTCATATTTAATTAACTTACTATTAACCACAGAACTACTCATGTCTAAATATACCCTTAAACCCTGTAATACAGTTACAGCTATACTTCTATCTTGTTTAGTTACTGGTTGTGGCAGCTCAGGCTCTGATCCTACGGCGCAAAATAATGAAGCGATTTCTTCACAAACTCCTGCAACAATTGGTGGTAACACTCTAGGTGAAGTTATTAGCGATAGTAATGATGCAATAACAGGCTCGTTAACTATTACGGATCAACAATCAGGTGAAGGTGCTTTTGTAGCACAAGAAAATAGCGCTACAAGCTATGGTTTTTTTAGCTTAAATGCTGGTGGAGATTGGTCATACACACTTGACGATTTAAACGCTTCAATAACATCTTTAAGTGAAGGTGAAACACTACAAGATACAATAACAGTAAACTCTGTAGATGGTACCAGCGCACAAATTATCATAACAATTGTAGGTGCACCAATAGCTCAAGCTGATGGCTTTGAGAAAATATCACACGTTTTATTGCGATCAGATGGCGTTAATTCGGGGCTTGACGCATACACGCTTATTGAAAATGCCTTCGGCGAAGGGTCAATTGAATCTCCAGACTTATATGCTGGCAATCATCAAAGTGTTGTCCATATTCTTGAAGATACCGATACGATAATTGGTAACCATTTTGTCTTTTTAGCTCACCGAGATGATGACCAAGATAAAGACAAAGGCGTAAGTGATAGACAACGTAACGAAATAAAAACCTACGATAAATCACCACAAGAAACACTGGCGTTTGAGGGGGAGACATTTCAATATAGCTGGAAATTTAAAGTAAGCAGCGAGCTTGAGCTTACGAGTAAGTTTAGCCATTTTTTTCAAATAAAAGCTCGAAATGACAGCAACGATAATACTAATGGTAATGACGACCAGCCTATTATCACACTCTCAGGAGCACAAAAAAACAGTACAGGCAATCAACTGCAAGTGCGATATAGTGCAGGCTTTGATGAAAACGGTAACAGTACAGGGCTTGATAAAAACCTCATTGAAACCGACTGGTCACTCATTACAGATGAATGGGTCAAGGTATTTGTACAAGCTACATTTAGTGAAAACGGTAAGATTGATATGACGTTAACGCGCTTAAGCGATAATGCAGAGATATTTAATATAAGCGAGCAAAACATAGATATGTGGCGCGGCTTTAGTGATGCTGATTTTGCTCGTCCTAAGTGGGGAATTTACCGCTCGATTGTTGAAACCGACAGCCTTCGCGCTGATGAAGAACGTGTTAGGTTTGCTGATTTTTCTATTACAAAAGGTAAGATAGCGCAGTAAGCTATTTTATCAATTAGCATGAAAAAGCCGTTAATAATTATGCATCATTAACGGCTTTTTTAATTTTTTGATAAAAGTGATTATTTCACTTCTTTACCCGCTGCTTGTTGATCAGCATGGTAGCTTGAACGTACAAACGGGCCAGAAGCCGCGTGAGTAAAGCCAATTTCGTCTGCATACGCTTTTAAGCCGTCAAACTCTACTGGTGGCACGTAGCGCTTAACCGGTAAGTGATGCTTAGAAGGTTGTAGGTATTGGCCTACAGTTAGCATGTCAACGTTGTGAGCACGTAAATCGCGAAGTACTTCTTCAATTTCACTAATTTCTTCACCTAAACCAACCATTAAGCCTGATTTAGTTTTTACTTCTGGGTGAGCTTCTTTAAAGCGACGAAGTAATTCTAAAGACCATTTATAGTCAGCACCTGGACGAGCTAGTTTGTATAAACGTGGCGCAGTTTCAAGATTGTGGTTAAACACATCTGGTGGCGTCTCGATTAATATCTCTAGTGCGCGGTCCATACGACCACGAAAATCAGGTACTAAAATTTCGATAGTAATAGTTGGATTATGTTTACGAATCTCGCGAATACAATCGGCAAAATGCTGTGCACCACCATCACGTAAATCATCACGGTCAACTGAAGTGATTACAACGTAGCTTAGCTTCATATCTTTAATAGTAAGTGCTAGCTTTTCAGGTTCAGTGGCATCAGGTTTTAATGGGCGACCGTGAGCAACATCACAAAATGGGCAACGACGAGTACAAATAGCACCTAAAATCATAAAGGTAGCTGTACCGTGGTTAAAACATTCAGATAGGTTAGGGCACGAAGCTTCTTCACATACCGAGTGTAAGCCATGCTTACGTAGCGCTTTTTTTATACCGTCAATACGATCGGTTGATTTAGGTAAGCGAATTTTTAACCATTCTGGCTTACGCAACATTTCAGTTTTTTCTGTAGGTAAAACTTTTACTGGGATCAACGCCATTTTTTCTGCGTCGCGTAGTTTTACACCTGGTTCCATTTTGACTGGTTTATTCATTCGTTTTCAAACCCTTCAGTATGCTTAACCTGTGTTGCATTAAGCTTCTTGATCATGTGTTTCAGCAATCCTTCACCCGCACTTTCTAGGTTTTGAGGACCATCTAATTCTTTAGTTTGCACCATATTCATGCCCGCATAACCACATGGGTTAATGCGTAAAAATGGACTTAGGTCCATGTTAACATTTAATGCTAAGCCATGAAACGAGCAACCACGACGAACCCTTAAACCAAGGGATGCAATTTTACTGTCATTAACGTATACACCTGGTGCATCAGCTTTAGCATAAGCTTCAATACCATACTCGGCGAGTGATTCAATAATGCACTCTTCAAGCCAAGTAACCAGTTCACGTACACCAATCTTTAAACGACGTAGATTAAATAATACATACATCATTTGCTGGCCTGGGCCGTGGTAAGTTACTTGCCCGCCACGGTCAACTTTAATCACCTCAATGTCGCCAGGAGCTAGTAAGTGTTCGTCCTTACCAGCCTGACCTTGGGTGAATACACTCTCGTGCTCTACAAGCCAAATTTCATCTGGCGTATTTTCATCACGGGTGTCGGTAAAGTCCTGCATTTTTTGCCAAATTGGCATATAACGCTGACGACCCAGTTGGCGTACGATCAAAGTGTTTTCGTTCACAACAAATCTCAACTATGGATTAAAGCATGTGGCGTACGTCATCAATATTGCTGATCACGTTGTAAATTTCTTCAATGTGTTTGCCACTAGTAACTGTTGCTACAAGGCTTACTGACTCGTAATTACCTTTGCTGCTTGGTTTTACTTTAGGGGCGTAATCGCCAGGTGCTATTGGTTGTAACTTAGCTAAAATTTGATCAGTTAAGTTTACGTTAGCTAAACCCATTATTCTGAATGTAAATGGGCAAGGGTACTCTAGGTACTCATCAAATTTAGTATCTTTAACAGGTTGAACCACGACGGTGACTCCTCATACAAAAGTGTGGACTCTATGCAAGCTTGAAGCTTAATACAGATAGGCAATTAGCAGTCTTGCTTATATGGGGCGCATTCTAACATTTTTCAAGCAAAAAAAAACGCCTCACAGTGGAGACGTTTAAATTAGTTACCTAGTTAATAGGGGAGATATAAATTACTGCATGATCTGTAAGCGTAAGTAATCATAAATTTTGCTAAAGAAGCTGCCTTCTTCCACTTCTTCAAGTGTAACTAGTGGGTATTGAGCAATATCTTCGCCCTCTAGTTGTAAGAATAACGTACCTACTTTAGTACCTTTAGCAAGTGGTGCTTCAAGCGTATTATCTAGCTCAAAGTTAGCTTTAAGGTTTTTATGCTGACCACGTGGGATAGTAATTGGTGTATCTTCTAAAATACCTAAAGATACGTTCTCTTTGTTACCCATCCAAATACGTTGTTCTGCAAAGCTATCGCCTGCTTTGTACGGAGTAATTGTTTCATAAAAACGAAAACCATAGTTAAGTAGCTTTTTACTTTCTACTTTACGAGCTCGTTCGCTTGAGGTACCCATAACAACAGCAATTAAACGCATATCGTTTTTAGTTGCTGAGGTAACTAGGCTGTAACCAGCTTCTGATGTATGCCCCGTTTTAATGCCGTCAACATCTAAGCTTTCATCCCATAATAATGAGTTACGGTTATATTGCTTAATGCCGTTATAAGTAAACGATTTTTGCTTATAAAGTGCATATTCATCTGGCACATCACGAATAAGAGCAGCACCAAGTGTCGCCATATCGCGTGGAGTTGTGAAGTGCTCGTCAGTATCAAGGCCGTGGCTGTTGATAAAGTGACTGTTGCTCATACCTAATTTAGCAGCATGGGCATTCATTAAATCAGCAAATGCGCTTTCGCTTCCAGCAATATGCTCAGCCATTGCTACACATGCATCATTACCTGATTGAATAATAATACCGTGGTTAAGCTCATCAACACTAATTTGTTTACCTACTTCAATAAACATCTTTGAAGATTCTGGAAAGTTTTTAGCCCATGCTTTTTCGCTTACCGTTACCATATCGGTAGTGGCAATATTACCTGCTTTAATTTCAGTACCAATTACATAACTGGTCATCATTTTAGTTAAACTTGCAGGTGCTAGCTGTGTATCGGCTTCACCTTCAGCAATAACTTTACCAGTTGTAAAGTCGACTAAAAAATAACCTTTCGCATTAACTTGAGGTGGTGCCGGAATAATTTGGGCGCTGGCTGAGAATACGGCGGCTGTATAAACTAGGCCGCATACACCTTTGAGGATTTTATGTTTAATAGATTTCATCATACTCATTAATGGTTAAAGTTAAAGATTCGCGTTACGCCATTTTATACCCAAACTACCCCGAGATGCGAGCATCTTGGGCTGGTTTGGGTATTAGTCTTACTGAGTGTAAAGCAAGAACGCGTTTTGAAATTGATTTTCTTTTAATTTTTTTAATACTTCGTTTGCATGAGGGGTATCTTTTATTGGCCCTAAATGCAGTCTGTAAATATCGTCTTTTTGCACAATATTTGTTGGTAATTTGTATTGCTCTCGCAATGTGCTGGCAAGTGCTTCAATATTAGCAAGTGTACTACCTGCAGCTACCTGAATATAGGTTTGACGCGCAGTTGCGCCCGCAAGCGTAACTGCCTCTAGCTTAACCTTTGCTGTACCATGGGTGTAGTAGCCAAGCTTATAAGCGGCTGCGTACGAAAGATCAATTATTCTATCGTCATGAAATGGGCCACGGTCGTTCACGCGTACGATTACCGATTTACCATTTGCTGTATTGGTTACTCTAACAAAGCTAGGTAGTGGCAGCGTTTTATGCGCTGCGGTCATGGCAAACATATCATACGTTTCACCATTTGAGGTGTGATAACCATGAAATTTACGACCATACCAAGAGGCAATGCCTTCCTCACTATAACCCGTCTCATCAAGCATGGGCGAATAGCTTTTACCAAGCACTGTGTATGGGCGGCTAGCGCTAGCACTTTTAGTGGTTTCGGTAACTATAGCGTCTTGCATCTCAAGTGTAGTTGGAGCTCTTAATGGCGCTGCATCATGACGCATACTATAACGGCTACTTGGCCCACTACTACAAGCACTTAAAAGTAAAATTAATAATGTAGTAAATATAAACTGATTCGTGTGTTGCATTATTTTAAAAGCATCCTTTTATCTGTCGCGATTGACATAATAATGCCAAATCCTGCCATTAACGTCACCATCGATGTACCACCATAACTAATCAGTGGTAAAGGTACGCCTACAACAGGTAATAAACCCGATACCATGCCTATGTTTACGAATACATATACAAAAAAGGTGAGGGTGAGTGCGCCTGCGAGCAATTTACCAAATGCATCTTGTGCATTAACAGCAATGTATAAACCACGACCAATAATAAATAAGTACAGGCTAAGTAAAACACATACGCCGAATAAGCCAAATTCTTCGCTTAAAACCGAAAATATAAAGTCGGTGTGGCGCTCTGGCAAAAACTCTAATTGCGATTGTGTACCAAGCAACCAGCCTTTACCTTCTATGCCGCCTGATCCAATAGCAATTTTCGATTGAATAATATGATAACCCGAACCAAGCGGATCGCTCTCAGGATCTAAAAAGGTGAGTACACGTTGTTTTTGATAATCGTGCATACCGTAGTGCCAAAATGGCCATGCAGCAAGCGCTACAATCGAGCTTAAAAACCCTATTAAACGCCAACTCAACCCAGACAAAAATAATACAAATATACCTGAGCTTGCAATAAGTATAGCGGTACCTAAATCGGGTTGTTCTT
>NZ_JACJDN010000205.1:0-6218 GCF_014163565.1 Pseudoalteromonas sp. SR45-5
AGCTCGAGTGCATCAGGATTTTTTTTCTGAGGCATGAGCGATGAGCCTGACGTGACGTTATCAGCAAGCTCTATAAATCCGGCTTCACCCGAATTATAAAAAATCAGATCTTCAGACATACGAGATAAGTGAATCATCGAAATAGACGCACAACTTAAAAGATCTAACACGAAGTCACGATCAGATACGCCATCAAGGCTATTTTTTGTAGCCGCTGTAAAACCTAATCCGTGGGCTAATGCTTGGCGATCAATCGGATAAGCTGTACCAGCTAATGCACCACTGCCTAATGGGCAAAAATTCATGCGCGCTTTAGCATCTTGCAGGCGGCTTTCATCGCGCTCTAGCATTTCTACATACGCCATACACCAGTGGCTAAACAATACTGGTTGTGCGCGCTGTAAATGCGTGTAACCTGGTAATATTGTGCCAAGCTCTCGCTCTGCAAGCGCTACAAACTCGCTTTTTAGCTGTGCAATGGCATCTAGTAAATGATCGGCTGTATCACGGCACCATAGTCTAAAATCGGTGGCAACTTGGTCATTACGGCTTCGGCCTGTATGTAATTTTTTAGCTAAATCACCTACTTTTTCAATTAGAGCAGCTTCAACATGTGAATGAATGTCTTCTGCACCTGAAGTAGCAACTGATTGTGGATCAGCTTTAACTTCTTCAAGTAGCTCATTTAATGCAGCAACTAATTTTGTATGCTCATCACTTGAAAGTACATTTACCTGTTCAAGTGCACCAGCCCATGCCACAGAGCCAATAATATCTTGCTCTGCTAACTGGTAGTCAAAGGGAAGAGAGTCGTTAAATTGCTTAAACGCCTCATCTGGACCCGTAGAAAAACGTCCGCCCCATAATGCCATGAAATCTCTCCAAACCCTGTAGTGCCCCTTTTATAAGGGGCTATAAATAATTTACTTTTTAGCCAATGCTGAAATTCTGCTTGAAAGCGAGAATAAACGAATAAAGCCTTCAGCGTGTGACTGGTCATATACATCATCTTCGCCAAATGTAGCAAATGCTTCGCTGTATAAGCTATTTGGTGATTGCTTTTGAACTGCAGTTACTTGACCTTTATATAGCTTAAGTACCACTTCACCTGTTGCCACTTTAGAAAGTGCTTCTGCACCAGCTAAAATAGAATCTTTAAGTGGTGTAAACCAACGGCCGTCGTATACTAAATGTGAAAATTCACCACCTAGTACTTCTTTCCACTTACGGCTTGCTTTATCAAGCACTAGCTCGTCAATGGCTTGAAGCGCAGCCATAATTACTGTGCCACCTGGTGTTTCATAACAACCGCGTGACTTCATGCCAACTAAACGGTTTTCTACAATATCAACACGTCCAACGCCATGAGGCGATGCAATATCGTTTAATTTAACTAAACAGTCATATGGTTTAAGTTCTTCGCCATTTACAGCAACCACTTCGCCTTCAACAACTTTTAAAGTTACTAGTTCTGATTTATCTGGTGCTTGCTCTGGAGAGTTAGTCCAAGTCCATACTTGCTCAGTTGGTTGACACCATGGATCTTCAAGCTCACCACCTTCGTGCGAAATATGCCAAGCGTTAGCATCACGGCTATAAATTTTTGTAGCAGATGCTGAACACGGAATGTCACGCTCTGCTAAGTAATCAAGTAATGATTCACGACTCGATAAGTCCCACTCACGCCATGGCGCAATTACTTTTAAATCTGGAGCAAGGGCTGCAAAACATGATTCAAAACGAACTTGGTCATTACCTTTACCAGTACAACCATGAGAAAGTGCATCAGCACCTACTTTACGTGCGATTTCAACTTGTGCTTTAGCAATAATAGGACGCGCCATAGACGTACCTAGTAAATAAGTACCTTCGTAAATCGAGCCCGTTTTAAGTGTTGGATAAATGTAATCACTTACCATTTCATCTTTTAAATCAACTACGTAACATTCTGAAGCACCTGAAGCGATTGCTTTAGCTTCTACGCCTTCAAGTTCTTCTGCGCCTTGACCTACATCCGCTACAAACGCAACAACTTCACAACCGTAGTTTTCTTTTAACCATGGCACGATAGCCGATGTATCAAGACCACCTGAATAGGCTAAAACGACTTTTTTAATTGAACTCATAGGTGTTCCTTAACAAAATTTGGATTTAGTAATGTAACTAGCAAAGCATTTTGCGCGTGCATGCGATTCTCTGCTTGTTGAATAATTTTCGATGCTGGACCATCCATTACCTCAGAGGTAATTTCAAATTCACGGTGTGCCGGTTGGCAATGTAATACCGTAGTTGCACCGGTTTGATCTAGCAATGCCTGATTTAATTGATAAGGCATATATTTTTCTTTAACTTGCTCAAGCGGTGTTGTATCACCCATTGATACCCATGTATCTGCATATACAACGTTTGCACCAACAGCCGCTTCAACACGGTCACTTACCATCACTGATGCGCCATTCATTGCCGCTATTTGCTCTGCCTTTTTAAGGATTTGCGAATCAGGCGAGCTGCCTTTTGGCGTTACAGCAACAAAATCAGTGCCAAGCGTTGCCGCTAAAAGCATTAATGAATGAGTTACATTGTTGCCCTCACCTAAGTAAGCCACTTTAAGCTCGCTCACATCGCCGTGAACTTCTTGAAGCGTTAAAAAATCAGCAAGCGCTTGGCATGGGTGGTATAAATCACACAAACTATTTACTACCGGTACTGATGCGTATTCACCTAATGTAGTTAATGTGCTGTGCTGATTTACGCGCGCAACAATACCATCGGCCCAAGTAGAAATATTAAGTGCGAAATCTTTAATTGATTCACGTGCACCCATAGCGCCATTTTGCTGATCTAAATAAACTGCATGGCCACCAAGGCGGTTAATACCTATATCAAACGATAAGCGAGTACGTAAACTTTGTTTTTCAAACAATGTTACGATTGATTTTCCCGCTAATACATTGCTGTATTTTTCTGGTTTTGCTTTTATATCTTGCGCTAACTTTAATAAATTAAGTGCGCCTTCTTGGTCTAACTCTAAACCCGTTAAAAAATTCTCAAACATAATAAACCTATGGTGTAATCTTAGTTCCGACATGCTCGCCTTGTAGCAGAGCAGTTAAATTTTCTGGCTTTTGCCAGCTGGAAATATACACACCGCGTCGTAAATGTTGGGCAGCGTGAAGGCTGGTCTTAACTTTGACCTCCATCCCGCCCACAATTACTCCATTTGTAATTAAAGTATCAATGTGTTTTGTGTCAAGTTGATGTAACGGCTGTTTATTTTCATCAAGCACTGCTTCAACATCCGTCATAAAAATAAGCTCAGCATTTAAGTTACTAGCAATAGCCGCTGCTGCTTCATCTGCATTTACGTTGTACCAAAGCCCTTGCTCATCAAAGCCTATAGAGCTAACAATCGGTAGGCGACCGATTTTAAGTAAATCATTAACAATAGAATCGTCGTTGCTTTTACATTTACCCACTAAGCAAAGCGCTTTTAGCTTTTGAGTGGCAGTAACACCTGCCTCAAAAAGACTTAAGCCGACAGGCTTGTGCCCAGCACTAATAGCTTGAGTCATTAATTGTTTATTAGCGCAACCTGCAAGCGCACCCACTATATAAGGCATTTGCTCTGCTGGGCTAATACGTAATCCTTGGTGTTTAGCACTGGCAAAACCCGCTTGTTTTAACCATGTATCAACTAAAGCGCCACCGCCATGTACAATCACAAACTCATCATTTGTTTGCTCATTTAATACATCAAACAACGCTTTTGCTGCATTTTCTGTATTAAGTACTGCACCACCTAGTTTAATTACCCACGTTTTTTTACTCATTTAAAACGCTCCTTTTAAACCAGTGGTATGATCTAAATTCATAGAAATATTAATACACTGTAAAGCTTGTCCAGCAGCGCCTTTTAATAAGTTATCAATAGCAGACATCACAATTAACTGCGTTCCTTGTTGCTGCCAGCCAATATCAACAAATGGCTGCTTAGCTACACCTTTAATTGAAGGTACTTTATCGCCTAATAAACGAATTAATGGCTCGCTCGAAAGTACTTGATAAGCCGATGCAACGTTTTCCTTGGTAACGCCTGGCTTAAGCTGTACATAAATAGTTTCTAAAATACCGCGCGGAAAATTACCTAGATGCGGTGTAAACAACACTTTGTGGCCAAGGTGTTGTTCAATTTCAGGGCCGTGGCGATGGTTAAACAAACCATAAGGTGCAAGCGACACTTCACAAAAATGCGTTCCTACACTGGCTTTACGCCCGGCACCTGTAACGCCCGAAACCGCATTAATAATAATACTTTCGCTGCTTAATAAGCCTGCTTGCTTAAGCGGTTTTAGCGCATTAAGCGCTGCTGTTGGGTAACAACCTGCAACAGCAATTAGCTTTGCATTAGCGATAGCATCATGGTTCCACTCAGCTAGACCGTAAGCCGCTTCATTTAAAAGCTCTGGATGTTGATGCTCAAAACCATAGTAAGTAACGTAGTCGTCATTGCTTGCTAAACGATAGCCACCAGATAAATCAAATACCTTTTTACCCATAGCTAAAAATTGCGGCGCTAAATCAACACTTACTTTGTGATCGGTACATAAGCATACGTAATCAGCATCACTTTGAATGTCATCAAAAGCTGATACGCTAAGAGGAAGTAAAGGGCAATCTAGTAAGCCAAGGTGCTCTGGGTATAAATCACTTAGCAATTTATTTTTATCTAAGCTACCCTCAGATACATAACAGCCTGTTAAAGTTAAGTTTGGATGCTTAACAACTAAACTTGCTAACTCTGCGCCGCTGTATCCGCTTGCGCCAATAATCACTACATTCATTTGTTACTCGTTATCTTAAAATTAATTACTACTTATCTATAATGTTCGCTTAAACTAGCTTAGACGCTAATTAAGTCTTTTTTATTAATGAATTTTGATTATCGTCGCATTATTTTCATGGCGTTACTTTTAATATATTTATGCTTAAAAAGTGAATTGATATTCATCATAAATACTTTTATATTGTTATGCAATTAAATTGAATAATAATTTTGGATTTTTTTATGCCTTTGCCTTCGTTTATTTCCATGTACCAACAATTGATTGCAGCCCCTTCTATTAGTGCGATTGAAGACAACCTGTGTATGAGCAATAAAAACGTAATTGAACTCCTAGCCAGTTGGTGCGAAACAATCGGTTTTACGTGTGAAATTATAGAATTAGAAGGAGGTAAAGGGCGCTATAATTTATTAGCAAAACGCGGAGAAGGTGATGGCGGATTAATGCTAGCTGGTCATACCGACACAGTGCCTTTTGATGACAGTCGTTGGAATCATAATCCATTTAAACTTACCGAACTCGATAACAAATTGTATGGGCTAGGAAGTATTGATATGAAAGGCTTTTTTGCTTTTGTATTACAAGCGATTAGTGAACTTGATGAAAAGCAGCAAACTCAGCCTATTTTAATTCTTGCCACCGCCGACGAAGAAACTACGATGGCTGGTGCGCAACAAATATGTAAGCACCCTAATTTAAAACCTGCGCGTTGTATAATAGGCGAACCTACTGATATGACTCCAGTATTTATGCACAAAGGCCATATGAGTACAGCAATAAGAGTGGTTGGTCGCTCTGGGCATAGCTCCGATCCCGAACGTGGTCTTAACGCCATTGAAGTAATGCATAAAGTGATTACAAAATTGATGATCTTAAAAGAACAATTAAAGCATAAGTATTCAATAAACCACTTCGAAATCCCTTATCCAACATTAAACTTAGGTAATATTCATGGCGGCGATAACGCGAATAGAATTTGTGGTTGCTGTGAAATGCATATAGATATGCGCCCATTACCAGGTTTAAGTGTACAAGAACTACAAGCATTAGTACTCGATGCAACGAAAGAGATAAATCAGCAATACCCAAATGCGGTGAGCGTTATAGATTTACATGAACCAATACCGGCATTTAGTGGTAGCACCGACAGTGCTTTAGTAAAAATGGCTGAAAAAATAGCGGGGCAAAAAGCGGTCGCGGTAAATTACTGCACTGAAGCGCCGTTTATCCAGCAACTCGGTTGTGAAACGATTGTAATGGGCCCAGGCTCAATTAACCAAGCACACCAGCCTGATGAATTTTTAGCGATGGAAAAAATAAAACCATCACAACAAATAATCACTGATCTTATAAAAGCAAATTGCTTTAGCTAATAAG
>NZ_JACJDN010000206.1:0-6197 GCF_014163565.1 Pseudoalteromonas sp. SR45-5
CACTTGCAGTCCATATTAGTCAATAATAACTGGTGTTAGTTATATTTAATTAACAAATGTAAGAGCTAAATATAACATGCTGTGTCACTATATAGGTACAGGGCATGTTAACTTGTTGCCATCCCCCCATAAAAATTCAATAAATTTCTGTTGTTTAAATTTATACCAACCTGCATAAATCTTTGAGTAATTTAACAAATTAAATTGCACTATAACGTCGTTAAAATTTTATTTAGAACAACTAGATACAAAAATTTTTGTCTCGTTCTAGCATAATTTTCTTAACGTTAACTAGATCCCATATATAAGCAGATTGGCATTACTTATTTTGTATTAAAGTAACTTATAACAATATGATTTTTAATAATAATTAAAGTGCAAAAAAGGAAGTCTTTGTATGTTTTTTAAAAAAAGTCAGTTAGCTATTTCATTAGCGTTTACGCTAGGCCTTGTTGGATGTGGTGGCGGTGATAAAGCGGCCGTTATAGAGCCAGTTGTAGCTAAGCCAGATCCTATAAAAGTAGATCCCGTAGAAGTTAACACTATCTCTCTTACAGGAAAGGTTATTGATGGTTATGTATCTGGTGCAATAGTATGGCTGGATATTGATGGCGATGGTACTTTTGATGAGCAATCAGAACCTTCTGTAGTCTCTGAAGAATCGGGTAATTATAGTTTTAATTTTACAGAAGAGCAGGCGCTGTGTGTGCCGTATTCAACTATGTACGTTGATGTACCTGTCGGCGCAATTGACGAGGATTTAGGAGAGGTAACACAAGCGTATCAAATGTCATTTCCGCCCTCAATTGAGGCTCTGACTGATGAAGATATTCGAAATATATCACCTTTAACAACCGTTATTTGGGAACAGTTGAGCCTTCAATTACAAAAAAGTGGTAACAATAATTTAAGTTGTGATGCACTTAAAGAAAATACTGAACTACTGGCAAACCTTCAAAGCGAAATAACAAATGTTATGCAAAACTTGGTTGCGCATTATAATTTGTCAACAGAGCAAATTTACTCAGATTTTATCGCTACTAACGACAGCGACGCTTACGACAGAGCACAAGCAATTGTTAAGGGACTAAAAGCGGCCTATAAATTCAAGCAAGAGCTAGATGCTCAGTATCCTGATGCAGAAGAAGTAAGAGCAGTGATTTACCAAGACACAGCAAAAGATGCAGAGTATGGGTTTGAAAATGCATGGTACCGCGATAAAGTTATTTTTGCAGGCACTGAGTTTTTTCATGAGCAAGTAAAGCTTCATAATACAGACGAACTCGACAAAATTGACGTTATTTTGTCTCGATTGGATTCAACAGATACGCCTTGGGGCGAAGAATCGTTAAATGGAAAATTAACAGTTAGAGACGATGTTTGCATTAACGCCGATCGTACTTACCGATGTTCTAGTATTGAGAACGTTAGTTTTGAGAAAAGTAATGTGCGTTACAGCGTTGCTAATACTAGCCCATCGGTTAACTTTCCTACAGCAGATGAATGCGTTAGTGCTAATTTAGATACACCGTTCGAGCGAGGTTTTAGCATTAGCTATACTGAGTCAGGATCGTTATACCAAACTGACTTTGCCTTTAGAGAGGAAAATGCCGACTTTCAAACATTATCTGATTGGGTAAATGTTAAAGACAAAGCTGCTGACTTAGAAACTCAAGATTTAGTGACCGTACTCGCTGCTATGCCCTATGAGTTTGATGACGAAACATCTATTGATGCTAGCTTTTGGCGTAAATACAAAACCACAGACAACGTACGTATTATTAAAACAATTGAAGGGCAATGGTTTAGAGATACCCGCCGAGAAGATGGAACAACGCTGTATGAATGCGGTGAAAACGGTGTTGATTGGGGGCCATGCGAATAATGTAAAAAGCACTTTAATGAATATTAGCTTAGTGCCAGTCAGTTAATAACTGACTGGCATTTTTTGTTTGAAAAAGCTTACTTTTATGTGCGCTTATAACTGTATACCTGATGAACTTTATTTTTAATCTGTTTTTTACTCGGGTTTACTGTAAAATTACTGGGTTAACATTTGTTAAGCAATGCCTACAATTGTTATTGCTCATTAAGTATTTAAACTAATTTAAGTAGAGCTTATGATTTTTTATATTATAGGGTTAAGTTTACTTGTTATTATTTTATGCGTTGCACTTTATGTAATTTACAGCAACGTACATAAAAGTCGGGTAAGAAAATCCAAGGAATACAACGTACTGTTTGATAAAGACACGATAGTTGATGAACTAATCACTCAACTAACAGAAAAAAATCAAACACAAGAAAACCAAGATAAAACAGCTAAAGGTAAAGAAGAAATCCTTGCAACATTTGTTGAGTTACATCGCTCTGGTAGCTTTTGCGCACATTTGAGTGAACAGGAAATTATTTACTTTGTTAAAAAGAAATTAAACATGGAGAGTAATAAAAATGGATAGCGAAAAAGCAGTCCCAGCAGTAAAAAGTGACTCATTTATGAGTCGATTTGGTCGTCGTAATGTAATTATAGTGTCATCAATTGTTGTTGTATTGGTCGTGATAGCAACCCTTACATCGCAAGTTGTTTCATGGAATGAAGCAGATGAGCGTTTAGTACATCAATCGGCTTTTACAGGTAACTTAACCGTAATAAATCAAGCAGGCCCTTACTTAAAAGCATTTGGTAGTACATCCGCTTATAAAAAAGTAATTTCGATTAACTTTACGGGCGATGCTGGTGCAACAGCAAGCGCAATTGTGCCGTTAATTCCGATTCGATTTTTAGATACCACAACAGGTGGCGCACGAGGTGTCTCTCGTTTTAGATTGCCAGGCAATGTACCTGCAGCAGAGTCGGGTGCTCTACGTGGTTTACTTAAAATACACGAAGAGTTTGGTTCACAAGAAACATTAATATCTAATTTATTAATGCGTGCAACCACCGAAAATGTAAAAGCGTCGGCGCGAATGATGTCGGTAGAGCAACATTACTCTGGTGGTAATGGTCAATTAAGCCAAGATTTTGCTGATCAATTAACCAACGGTATTTTTGTTACTGAACAAATTATTAGTACGGGTGAGCGCGATAAATCTGACGACTTAGGTAATTTAAGTAAACAGCAACGTGTCACTATTAATATTAAAATGGATGATGAGGGTAATACACTGCGTAACGCACCTATTTTAGGCGCTTACGGTATTACAGTAGTTGATGCCAGCATTATTGATATTGACTACGAAAGCAAAGTAAATGCTCGCCTTGAAGCTCAAAAGCAGGCTGCTGCTGATGAAGCGCTAGCGCGTCAAAACCTTAAAAAAGCAGAGCAACAAGCGCGTACCGAAGTGGCTTTAGGTGAACAAGCAATTGCTAAGCAACGTGCTGAATCTGAAAAGCTAAAAATAAAAGAGCAAATTGATGCTGAACGAATTAAGGCAAATGCCATTATTTCTGCACAGCAACGAGTGGCTGTAAAAGCGGAGCTTGCAAAAGAACAAGAAGAGATTTTAAAGCAACAACGTTTAGAAGCATTAGGTATGGACGTTTTAGCTGAGGCTCGTTTAAGAGCTAAGTCTGCTGCACTTGATCCAAAGTATGTATTTGATGAAACGCTAAAAGCAGAAGTTAAAATTCAAACCGCTTTATTTACAAGCTTAGGTAATAGCCGTTTAGTGCCTGAAATTGTAATAGGCGCAGGCCAAGGCGAGCAAAGTAATGGCTCTGAATTTATGCGTTTATTAGCCGCCGATGCTGCATTAAGTCTTAAAAAGCGTTTAGAAAAAGAGAAAAAATAAACGATTAGTTAAGTATTGCACAAACAATAAAAACGTTGGCTGATTCGCATTGGCCAGCGTTTTTTATTGCGTAAATTTTGTTATTGTATGGTGCGGCTTAGCTTGTGAAAACAAGCTTTTTAAATTATTAAATAAAAGAGTGAGCAGTACTTATGGACCTCAGTAATCAGTTTATTTTAGATTTAGGACAAGAGCATATTACCATTCAGCGGCGATATGAAGCGCTGGGAGCGTTTAACGATTTTTTGATTGCTGTGTGGTTTTTAATTGGCAGTTTTTTCTTTTTAAATGACTCACTAATAGAAAGTGGCACATGGTTGTTTATAGCGGGCAGTGCTCAATTACTTATAAAACCTGTTTTGAAATTGATCAGCTTAGTACATGTTAGTCGGGTATTTCATTCAAATAAAACTTCATAAATAAAACCATAAATACGACTCATGATGAGTTCAGTTATTATGGCTAATAATTTACCAGTATAAGTTATTTAAATATCAAGGATAGAAAAGTGAAAGTACTTAAATGGATTTCAATTGGAATAGCTACTTTACTAATTATAGGCTTACTAATTCCCGAAAAAATAATGATTCCGGTACAAGGTGCCACAAGTAAAGATTGGAACCATAACACGTTTTGGTACGAGCCTTGGGGTAGGTCGGGTGTGCACAAAGGAATTGATATTTTTGGCATAAAGAACACTCCTGTAGTTGCCTCAACAAATGGTGTTGTTATATTTGCAGGTGAGTTAAGCCGAGGTGGTAAGGTGGTTGCGGTGCTTGGGCCTAAATGGCGCGTGCATTATTTTGCACATTTAAATAACTACTCGGTAAGTACAGGTGATGTAGTAAGCATAAACAGTCAAATTGGCTTACTGGGCGATACCGGAAATGCCGCAGGAAAACAGCCTCATGTGCATTATTCTATTTTATCGTTAGTGCCCATGCCGTGGCTTTTTACAACGCAAAACCAAGGGTGGAAAAAGATGTTTTTTTTGAGCCCACATAAAAAACTCACTGCTAAATAATAGTTTTAGCTGTTAAATCAAGATGTTTAACAGCTAGAATTAGTTAATAAGCAAGCGTGTATTTAAGCTAAAAATTAGCCTGCAACTGGGGTTTTACCCGCGCGAATATTTTTAATGCTTTTAATAAACATATAAATACAGGTCGTGATTAAACAGCCTGCTAAATAAAACACAATACCGTTGGGTGCATCAGATAAATTTGCAGCAAGCATAGGGCCAAATACCGACCCAATACTGTAACTCAAAAGCATTACCTCAGTTGCAGATACTATTTTTGCCATTGGCAATGAGTCGCACGCAAGTGTTATAGCAATTGGGTAAAGTGCAAAGCTGCATGCGCCTAGTATTAAGTAGCTTACTATTAATCCTGCTAAAGTGTTTGCTTGTAGTATACCCACAGCACCGGCTGCGCCTACTAAACAAAACATACCCATCAATAAGCTTTTTTCAAGCCGAGTAGATAAGTAACTCACAAGCGGCTGCACGACCATGCCGCCTAAGATAATAACCGCCATAAGTGTTCCTGTGTACTGAGCTTGATCAGCTTGTGCTGCAATATACACCGGCATTAAGCCGTAAATAGGGCCCAGTAATAAGCCCGATGCTAAGCATCCGAGCATAGCTGGGTGGCTTAATGTTTTTATTTCTTTTAGTGGTAGTTTTTCAAGGTGCTGTTTTTCGGGCTGACCTTTAGTTATTAATAAAGGCGCCAAAATAGCTAAAAATAATAACGAGGCTACAAATAAATAAGGCGTTGAACCTTCGGTGCCAAGCGGCCCTATAGCAAGTTGACCAACCGCGCTGCCCCCATAAAGTGAGGTCATGTATAAACCCAAACGTTTAGCACGCGACTTTGCTGTGTTGGTCATTAACAACCAAGACTCAACAACGACAAACACACCGGCAACAGCAACACCTGCTACAAATCGTGCAATTAACCAGTTAACGGTATTTGGTAGCGCAAGTTGTGCAAGCACACTTACTATTAACAAGCTTAAAAATAATATAAAGGCGAAGCGATGACCCATTTTTATCACAATGCGCTCTATTGTGGTGGCGCCAATAAGTAAGCCAAAGTAAAAAATGCTCGCAAGCCAAGGCGCTAGATTTTCATCAAGTTTAAATGCAGGTAACGACAGCGGAATAAGGCTCATTAAAAAGCCTGATGCAATAGCAAAAAATGACAGCCCGATAACGGGTGCTAAAGGGTTGTTAGAGGTGCTTGTGGCGGCTGATTCGGCCATGTGTGTTTATCGACTCATCAAGGTAAATAACCACTGTTTTAGAGTTTGAGAGGTTACTTTAATAATAAAATTTGCGCGAATTTAGAGCCAAATTAAAAATAAGTAAAGTGATATTTTATTAAATAATATAAATAAAC
>NZ_JACJDN010000207.1:0-6193 GCF_014163565.1 Pseudoalteromonas sp. SR45-5
GCAGCTAAGTTATAATACGGTTTAACCAACAACACTACTATACAACCTTGTTGGTTAAATTATTATGTCAATTAGCATTATAAAGTCGTCGATATTGATACAGCGTGTGGCTGCATAAGATCTTTTGCTTTTTCCATTTTCTCGTGGGAATCGGTATGTACAACAATCGCCCACAGACCCGAGCGAGTTGCTTCTCTTATATTATTGATCAAATCATCGTGATCTGGCCTTAACGAAAAAGCTCCAGCAATTAGTAAACCAACAAAAGTACAAAGAATACCTATCGAAACATATGTTTCTAGGATGTGTTGTTGTAAAAATTCAAACTCTAATAAAAAGAGTATACTGGCAATAATCACACCAACAACAAGACCAACTACGGCAAATACTAAGTGTGATTTCAACATAGTTTTAGCAATTTTTTTATCTTCAGGCTCAACCTTTTCATCGTAATGTTGATCGTGAGGTGGAATTAGCCTTATGCTTTGTTTTACAAAATTCTCGTCATTATTTAAAATATCAAAGGTTGCTTTAGCTTTATGTTCGCTGTCAAAAATACCACCCACTTTAGTGGCTTTATCTCCACTGCTTATATTCGCTTTCATGGCTATTATCTCCGCATTAAATAAATAGTGGTTTAGTAAAACTACTAACACTAATTAATAAAAATTATTGATAATTGAAAATACGACTAATAAATTCACTTTATCATCATAAAAGCAGTTGCAAGACTAACACCAACTTGATTGACGAGTAATAACTCAACTCCCAAAGTAAATAAGCTTACGTGTAAATTAGAGGTGGAGGGGTTATCCTTTGTTTTTTAATACTTTTAGTACCTATTTAAATTCATCGATTATTCTAACCTTATTATTTTTGTTGCGAACTCTGCACTACAATAATTAATGTCCATATAAATCACCGTGTAGAATATATAAAAAATATTTCAAACCTCGAAGCAACTAAAAAGTAATAATTCAGTATCGCCTTGTTGATAAGCCTAGCTATCAACAAGGTGTTAAATTAATAGCATACCCTCGGAGTCAAGTTTGAGGATATATGGCTTTAAGTTAGCCTAAATAATTTATATTTGAATACTTATAACTTCATGAAGGCCCGTTTTTTATTTCTTTGGATCTATGCTTAAATTACTGTGGATGAACCATGTGTTCAATCTCATGCCAGTTAATTTAGCAATCACTTTAATCACATAAAAGAAAATACCAATCATTGCCGACCTCGACGTTATATTTAAAAAGCGCGATATAAGGCTTGAACTTGCAGGCAGAAAACGCCAGCTGCTCTCATGGTTTGAAATTGCCGGTATGAAGTCAGGAACAGAGGGCATATACATTCACTCAGACCTATACATCGCCCTAAAAAGAAATAGCGTAAGCCAGCACACGCAAGAGGTTAGCTTGTTTGAGTCAGACGAAAATAAAGAACCGCTCACACAGTAATAAAATACAATAAGCAGATCAGCTAACTGATCTGCTGTTTAGTATTAATTACTTTTTATACTTTTGGGTAGTTTGAAGGAAAAAACGCTTTTTTAGCGTCTTCATCAAACTCTTTTTTAAAGGCTATATCAGTACCAATTGCGCGTGCACGTGCAACCGCTGGGCGGCTATCAATGCTTTCAAACCAACGCTTAAGATTTGGGTACGGCGCTAAGCCCTCTTCACCTAGTACAACCGGTGCTTTATCAATCCAGCCCCATGCAGATACATCAGCAATGGTATATGTATCACCCACTATAAAGTCACGACCTTCAAGGTGAGTATCAAGTACTTCGTAATGGCGCTGCGCTTCACGTAAATAACGATTAACCGCGTAATCAAGCCCTTCTGGCGCCATGTGTCTAAAGTGAACACTTTGCCCTGAATACGGACCTAAACCAGATGCGATAAACATTAACCACGACAGCATTTCAGCGCGGTCCTCGCCCTTGCCTTCAAGCTTCCCATACTTTTCAGAAAGGTACATTAAAATAGCATTCGAATCGAACACACGCGTTTGACCATCAACAATTGCTGGCGCTTTAGCGTTTGGATTAATTGCTTTAAATTCAGGTGTATGTTGCTCACCTTTTAAAGTATCAAGAGGAACAAGTTCAAACGGTAAGCCTGTTTCTTCTAAAAAGAGTGCAACCTTCATTGGGTTAGGAGTATGGTGAAAATAAAATTTAATCATGTAAAGTATTTCAATAATTGAGCAGCTAAATAAAATACACAGTTAAAACGTGATTTAATTGTGAGTATTTCGTTATACTACATTCGTAAATATCATTTAGGCTGAATGCAATATCAGCCTTTGCGAGAAGTAACATGCCTTTTAAAGCACCATCCCATCCATTTTTAATCTCACTTGTTGGGTTAATAATTTTTTGCTTTCAAAGCCAAGCTGCTGAGCAAGTAACTATTTCTAGTACAGCTAATCCGACTACCTTTTTAGAGCTTTACACATCGCAAGGTTGCAGTAGTTGCCCACCAGCAGAGCGCTGGATTTCAACGTTTACAGATGATGAAAAACTATGGACTGATTTAATCCCTATTAATTTTCATGTTACTTATTGGAATTATTTGGGTTGGAAAGACCCGTTTGCCTCTGCTGTGTTTAGTAACAGACAACGCACTTATAAGGCACTTGGTAAAAGTAGGATTGTAGCTACTCCAAGATTTATGGTTAACGGCAACGGGTGACTAGGTTGGTTTTATAAACAAGCTATTCCTGTAGCTAAAGCCCGTTATTTAGGTAATTTAAAAGCGACTATAAACAACAGTAAAATTAATCTCGAATACGATACTGTTAATATCGAAGATAATACTGACCAAAACTTAATAGCCCATGTAGCTCTGTTAGGCTTTGGCATAGAAACACCAATACACAGCGGCGAAAACGCAGGCCATAAGTTAAAACACGACTTTGTTGTTATTGGCTACGAGCAAAATAACATGCAGACCAAGCAGCAATTATCATTAGCTGACTTAACCCTGCCTCGCGCTAAAAAAATATCGCCAACAAAGCAAGCCTTAGTGTTTTAGGTATCTAAAAAAGGCGATCCTTCCCCACTACAAGTTGCAGCCGATTGGTTTTAAAAATTACAGTTAATTGAATAAAATTACTAATTAACAACTCAGCGCGCAATAAATCTCCTTGTATATCAACTATAGAAAAAGGCTTTCAATAATTTAAAAACTAATGAATTAGCATTGTTATTACAAAGAATTTATTCTTTTTCATTGTGTGTATCTGTATAAAACATAAATAACATTGTATTTACATCAACTTTTGTTTATAAAGTAAGTTGAATGGACTCTTGAAATAAGTAATTGACTTATAAGTATAAAAATCAAGCGCCTATCAATAAAAACTTCTGCAATTATCTATATGGACAAAAATTTATGCGAATTAACCAAAGCCACATTAAAACAATTGTAATCGCTGCAATTACAGCTTCGTCTTTAGCTGGGTGTGCTACAACATCATCAAAAGTAATAGAAACACCAACTGTTGCTAGCTATAACACAACCTACTCAGGTGCAAAAAGCAAACTAGTCGTAGGTCAGTTTGTAAACCGTTCGAGCTTTCAAAATGGTATATTTGCATCAGGCCAAGACCGTTTAGGTAGCCAAGCAAAAACAACACTAATGAGCCACTTACAACAAACAAATCGCTTTAGTGTGCTTGATCGCGACAATATGGCAGCCCTTGCGGAAGAGGCAAAGTTAACAGGTACAAAACAAGTTCTTAGCGGTGCTAAATTTGTTGTAACTGGTGATGTAACAGAGTTTGGCCGTAAAGCCATTGGCGATCGCCAGCTTTTTGGTTTATTGGGTAAAGGTAAATCGCAAATTGCTTATGCTAAAGTAACGCTTAATGTTGTTGATGTTACTACATCAGAAGTTATTTATTCAGTGCAAGGTGCTGGTGAATACAGCCTATCAGAACGTGAAGTTATTGGTTTTGGTAGCACAGCTTCATACGATGCCACATTAAATGGCAAAGTACTTGACCTAGCTATTCGCGAAGTCGTTAACAAGTTAGTTACTGGTCTTGAAGCTGGCCAATGGGGCAATAAATAATGAAAAAGCTAATTACCTTAGCATTTGTTTGTATAGCCCTAACGGGTTGTAACTCAACGAAAGAACCTATTTACTATTACGGCGACTATAGCACTGCCGTATACGCCTATTTAAAAGCAGATGACGTAACAGCCGAAGAGCAAATTAGTATGCTTGAGCAAATTATTGCCGATGCCGCAAACAAAAGTAAGAATGTTGCACCTGGCCTACATGCTCACCTAGGTATGCTGTACTTTGAAACGGGTAATCCTTCATTAGGCACTACTCACTTCGAAACTGAAAAATCACTTTTCCCAGAATCAGTTCATTACATCGACTTCCTTCTAAAATCTGCGAAAGGCGCTTAATATGCTTAATTTAAAATCATACACAGCGATCGCATTAGTCGCATTACTCGCTGGTTGTGTTTCACCTCCACCAGCACATGACTACACAGCATTTAAACAAGCAGACCCTCACTCAGTTATTATTTTACCTCCGCTAAATAATACACCTGAAGTAATTGCACCATACAGTGTGATGACTCAAATGGTCGCGCCTATAGCTGAGTCGGGTTTTTATGTTTTTCCTGTTGCTTTAGTTGATCAAACCTTTAAAGGTAATGGCCTCACTGTTGCAAGCGACGTACACCAAGTACCGGCGAATAAATTACATGAAATTTTTGGTGCAGACTCTGCGCTTTACATCACTATTGAAGAATACGGCACTAGCTATGTTGTAATTTCTAGCGAAACAGCTGTAACTGTATCAGCCTCATTAGTTGATTTACGCACTGGCGAGCAATTATGGCAAGGCAAAGCAAGAGCCTCTTCAGCTGAACAACAAAGTAATGGCGGTGGTGGCCTTGTAGGTATGCTTGTTATTGCAGCAATCAATCAAATTGCTGAAACGGTAACCGATAAAGGCTTTGAAATCGCAGCAATGACTTCAACACGCTTACTTTCTTCAGATGTTTACAACGGCTTATTATATGGACCTCGTTCACCTAATTATGGCCAACCAGCACCAAGCGAAAAGAAAAAATAACTCTTAATGTTATTAATCTAAATCTTAAAAAGGCCGAATCATTAAATGGGATTCGGCCTTTTTAATAAAAGCTTACCTAGCTAAAAAGCTTAGCAAAGTTACTTTTAAGTATTTAGAGCAGATTTTAAAATACGAGTTTAAAAATCAATATTAGTCACAATAGAAAAAACATTTCAAAAAAGTAATAATAGAGTAGCAAAATGCAATGTCTTTTTTTTAGCCGGTTCTACATGTTAAAGTTGTCATTATCACTAAATTACTCTTATAGTGAATCTATATAAATATTGAGCATTACTATGATAAAAGCACAAATACCAGCTGACGAAGAATCTAGATTAAAGGCCCTTTACGAGTATGAAATATTAGATACTGAAGCCGAAAAAGTATTTGATGATTTAACTCAACTTGCTTCTGATATTTGTGAGGCCCCCATATCACTTATAAGCTTAGTTGATCCACAAAGGCAGTGGTTTAAATCAAAGTATGGTATCGATGTAGACTCCACTGAAAGAGATATCGCATTTTGCTCTCATACAATACTGCAAGACCAAGTATTTGAAATACAAAACGCTCTACTTGATGAACGTTTTTATGATAACCCTCTAGTAACCAGCGATCCAAACATTAGGTTTTATGCGGGCACACCGCTAGTTACACCTAGTGGCAGCACAATTGGTACATTATGTGTTATCAGCGACCAGCCAAAAAAGCTAACTCAAACACAAATTAACGCACTGAAAATACTTGGCAAAGAAGTTATCGCACAACTTGAGCTCAGGTTAAACAACAGAAAGCTGGCCACTGCATTAAAACAACAACAAATACATAATAAAAATCTTGAAGAACTAAAAAAAGAAGCTGATACAGCTAACACTCTAAAAGGTCGATTTTTAGCAAATATGTCTCACGAGCTAAGAACTCCGCTGCACGGCATTTTAAATTTAGCTGAGTTTGGACTAGCAGAGACTTCAAATATACAAAAAGATAACGCCCTAAAAAGTATTTTAAGCTCCGCGAATATACTCTCAAATATTGTAAATGATATTTTAGACTTTTCAAAAATTGAAGCGGGTAAATTAAAT
>NZ_JACJDN010000208.1:0-6150 GCF_014163565.1 Pseudoalteromonas sp. SR45-5
GTTATAGTTGCGCTTAAGTTTTACGCTTAAACACAACTATTAAATACATGTTTTATAATTTAAATAGATTGACCGTTTTGTTAAGCGCCGCAGCTAAATCACTTAAGTCACGAGCTTCGTCAGCGAGGGTGTGCGCATGGTCAGCGGTACTGTTCACTAAGTTATTAATTGCCGAAAGGCTCGTATTAATATCTTCAGCAACAACAGTTTGCTCCTCGGTAGATGTGGCTATTTGATGACTTTGGTCTTGTACTTTAGTAACCGACTGCGCAATATTGTGAAGTGAGCTAAGCACTTCTTTAGTTTGAAGCACTGAGCTCTCGGTTTGATCTTGTCCTTGTTGCATCATTACTGAGGCTTGTTGAGCTATTTGCTGCAAGCGCGAAATCATATTTCGAATATCGTCTGTTGATTCTTGTGTGCGACTTGCTAGTGAACGTACTTCATCAGCAACAACGGCAAAGCCTCTACCGTGTTCACCGGCACGAGCAGCCTCTATAGCCGCATTAAGTGCAAGTAAGTTGGTTTGATCAGCAATGGAATTAATTACATCGACTAATGCACCAATGTTATTACTTTCTTGCTCAAGACCTGCAACCACTTTAGATGCTTCGCCAATATGTAATGCCAGTTCAGTCATTACTGTTTGCGCCTGTGTAGAACGGCTAGCTCCTTCAGCTGTAATTGCTTGTACTTCTTCAGCTGCGTTATTTGTGTGTTGTGCGTTACGTGATATTTCAAGCACAGTAGTCGCCATTTCAGTTACCGCTGCGCTCACGCTATCAACTTGCTGCTTCTCTTGCTGAATTTCAGAATTTGTTTTCTCAGAAACACTTCTTAGCTGGGCCGCTGCATTACTTAGTTGTTCTGCTTGCGCTGCGGTATCAAGCATCATGGCGTGCAACTTATCAATAAAAGTGTTCATGTGGTTGGCCAGCTGTCCCACTTCATCTTGACTATTAATATAAATTTTTTGAGTAAGATCGCCTTCGCCCGATGCTATATCACGCATAATGTGCGTAAGCGTTGTAATGGGTTTTGAAATCATGTGGGTAGCCCATAAAATCATGGCTAATATAATGATTAAGATAATAATTACCGCCGTTGTTGTAGCGGTTACTGCAGCATTTACGGGCTCTTCAATCATAGTAGTTGGGATAAGTAGACCTACATACCAATCTATATAAGGCTGCTCTAACTGCAAACGATGGTAAACCACATAAAACTGCTCACCTTTAAAAGTAACCATTTGGCTGCCTTCAAGGTTATTTCGCATTTGTGTATTTAACTCTTTAAAGCCTGTTGTATTTGTAAATTGTTGCTCAAGCGCATCGAGCCCTTCTTTACCATTTGCACCTTCATCTGTAATTGAAAGTTTATGCCCAGTGGCCTTTGAAAAATGTACTACTTTTTGATTGCCATCGAGTAAAAATCCATAACCTTGGCCGTTAAAGCGAATATTTTCGACCATGTCGTTAATTTTGTTTAATTGTAAATCAACACCGCCCATACCAATGAGTTTTCGCTGAGCGTTATAAACAGGTTGTTGTACTACTGCGGATGCTACGCCTGTGGTTAAATCAACAGAGATTGGACCTACGTAAAGCTTGTTAACTTGCATGGCTTCTTGCCACCACCCACGCTTGTAAGCGTAATAAGGCTGGCCGTTGTAGTGACTTGTACGCTCGTTTTCTTTAAAGTATTCACCGGTGGTTGCTGAGGCAAAAAAGGCCGATAAAATGTTTTCGTCATTTGAGCTTAAACGCACAAAGTCTTGGTTTACTTCGTTGTAACCTGGCGCGCTTTCGAGTGCTTGATCGCGCGTATCCCAATTTTCAAAAAAGTTGATTAAATGTGGGTTATTAACAAAGGTTGATACCATTTTACCGTACATCGCGAAGTAACTTTGCATTGAAAGTTGCTCGGTCTGTAGATAACTTTGTGCTTCGTTTTCTATGTTTTCTCTAGAGAGATTGGCAATGTGTTTAACAAAAAATGTTGAGGCGATAATTAGTAAAACGGTAATTGTTCCACCAATCAATAATAATATTTTCTTCCGTAATGATAAATTATTTAGCATGAGTACACATATTTTTATTATTTATGAAATTATATCTAATCATATCTTACTTAAAATCTCTATAAAGTTAGATAGAAAGAACTAATTATGCGTTTAAAATAAAGGCTTATACAAAAATGACAAATAAAAGTAATAAATTAGTAGTATTAGGTGCAGGCTGGTTAGGACATGCTTTATGCCTAAGTGCACAAAAAGCTGACTGGCAAGTACAAGGAACGCATAGAACAGATATACACGAGTTTGACTTTGAGCGTCAGTTTACACTTGAAGATGGGCAATTAAGGCATCAAGTTGATTTACAAGATGCTTATTGGGTATGTGCTATTCCACCACGTAGCAGACACAGTGAAAGTAATTATCCTGAAACACTCACCGCAGCGCTTAAGCTTTCAAAGGAGCTAAACGCAAAGGGCTTTTTATTGTGCTCATCAACCGGGGTGTACGATCAAGAGCCTGGTGTATATAGTGAAAGTAGCGATATTTCATGCACAAACGAGCGCCAAATAAAGCTTTACGAAGCTGAAGAGCAAGTGCTTAAACAAGATGGCAAAATACTTCGTTTAGCTGGCTTACTAGGGCCTAATAGAGAGCCGGGGCGTTTTGTGGCAGGTAAAGAGCTCAATACATCAAGTGAGCAAGTGGTAAATATGGTGCATCAACAAGATGTAATTAATGCTATTTTTGCGGTGATAGAGCACTGGCAAGTAGGGCAAAATATTTATAATGTGGTTAATCCTGCGCACCCCACAAAAGCTGAATACTACGCTATGAAGTGTCAGCAACATGGTGGTGAAATGCCAACGTTTACAGGAACTGATTCGGCTGAGCGAAAAATATTAGGCTCAGCCATTGAAGCCTTAGGGTTTAGCTATCAGCACGGTATTTAATATGCTGAAGGCAGGGGACTGCTCTCTATAAAGTCGCATAGCTTACCTTCACTTAGTAATGTATTAGCAGCTTCGATATCGGGAGCAAAGTAGCGGTCTTTATCATAATAACTTACATGCTCGCGTAACAATGCTTTAGCGCTTTGCACTTTATCTGATGGTTCAAGCGGCTTTCTAAATTCTAGCCCTTGAACCGATGCTAACCATTCTATTGCCAAAACACCTTGGGTATTATTGGCCATTTCATCTAAGCGCCTTGCTGCAAAGGTTGCCATAGAAACATGATCTTCTTGATTTGCAGATGTAGGCAAGCTATCAACCGAAGCCGGATGCGCTAATGATTTGTTTTCTGATGCAAGCGCTGCTGCGGTAACTTGGGCAATCATAAATCCTGAATTTACACCGCCGTTTTCAACTAAAAATGGCGGCAATTTGGATAGGTTTGAATCGATAAGTAATGCAATTCGCCTTTCTGCTAATGCGCCAATTTCGGCAATTGCGATTGCTAAGTTGTCAGCGGCCATTGCAACGGGCTCTGCATGAAAGTTTCCTCCCGATATTATGTCGCCTACATCGGCAAAAACTAGCGGATTATCGGTTACACCGTTTGACTCGCATAGTAACACTTCTGCAGCTTGGCGTATCTGAGTTAGGCAAGCACCTAGCACTTGAGGCTGGCAGCGAAGGCAGTATGGATCTTGTACTTTTTCACAATTGACGTGGGAGTTACTAATCTGAGAGTGCGTATCGAGTAGCTCTCTAAATACTTGAGCGGTGTCTATTTGTCCGCGCTGTCCGCGAATTTCATGAATACGTGCATCAAATGGCGCGCGACTGCCCATTGCGGCTTCTATACTTATTGATCCGATAACGCAGCTTTGTGCATATAAGTTCTCGCTTCTAAATAGGCCTTGTAGTGCAAACGCAGTCGACGCTTGTGTGCCATTTAATAATGCTAAGCCTTCTTTGGCTGCAAGTGTTAGGGGTTCAAGTCCCGCTATTTTTAACCCTTGTGCTGCGCTAATTATTTCTCCTTTATGTCGCATTTGACCTTCAGCTAATAAAGGTAGACACATATGCGCAAGAGGGGCTAAATCTCCCGAGGCCCCCACGGAGCCTTTTTTAGGCACGCATGGATATACTTCGCTACTAAGCAGCTGCATAAAAAATTGGATCACTTGCAGGCGAATACCCGAGTAGCCACGTGAAAGCGAATTTACTTTTAAGGTGATCATTAACCTTACTGTGCTGTCATCCATGTATTCGCCAATACCCGCAGCGTGTGAAAGCACAATGGAGCGCTGTAATAATTCAAGTTGGTCGTCGGCAATTTTAGTATTGGCTAATAATCCAAAGCCGGTGTTAATTCCGTATACAGTGCGGTGTTCATTAATAACGTTTTGAACGGTTTGCGCGCTGGCTGCTATTTGCGACTCGGCATGCTTTGCAAGGCTTAACTTTACCGGTGAATTATTAATTTTTCTTAGTGTGTTTAAATCAAGTGATCCGGGTGTGAGAGTAAGTTCGAACATGATCATTCCTCGTTTAACATAGGTAGGTCTAAATTTTGTTCTTTAGCGCAGTTTTTTGCTATGTCGTATCCGGCATCAGCATGGCGCATTACACCTGTTGCAGGGTCGTTCCACAGTACGCGAGCAATACGCTCTTTAGCTTCATCAGTACCATCGGCAACAATAACTACACCAGAGTGCTGACTAAATCCCATTCCTACACCGCCACCATGATGAAGCGACACCCAAGTAGCGCCACTTGCGGTATTAAGCAGTGCGTTGAGTAATGGCCAATCTGATACTGCATCTGAGCCATCTTTCATGCTTTCTGTTTCGCGGTTAGGGCTTGCAACTGAGCCAGAGTCGAGGTGATCGCGACCAATAACTATAGGGGCTTTAAGTTCGCCATTTTTAACCATTTCATTAAAGGCCAGTGCAAGGCGCGCTCTATCTTTAAGTCCAACCCAGCAAATACGTGCAGGTAAACCTTGGAATTGTATGCGTTCCCGCGCCATATCAAGCCAGTTATGTAAATGTGCATCATCAGGAATAAGCTCTTTTACTTTAGCGTCGGTTTTATATATATCTTCAGGGTCGCCTGATAATGCTACCCATCTAAATGGTCCAATCCCTTCACAAAATAAAGGGCGAATATATGCAGGCACAAATCCAGGAAAATCAAACGCGTTGGTAACACCCTCATCAAACGCCATTTGACGAATATTATTACCGTAATCAGTAGTGGCGGCACCGGCTTTTTGTAGTGCTAGCATAGCTTTAACTTGGACTGCCATTGATTGTTTAGCGGCTTTTACTACGGCTTTTGGATCTTGCTCACGCATTTTTGCTGCGTACTCCATTGTCCAGCCTTGTGGTAAGTAACCATTTAATGGATCGTGAGCAGATGTTTGATCTGTGACTACATCAGGGGTAATGCCTGTTTTAACCAGTGTACTAAATACATCGGCAGCGTTACCTAGTAAACCCACTGAGAGGGCTTTACCTTTTACACATGCATTGGTTACTAATTGCAGTGCGTGTTCAAGACTTGTTGCTTTTACATCAACGTAGCCTGTTTTTATACGAAAATCGATACGGCTTTCATCACATTCAACAACCAGTGCACTAAACCCAGCCATTGTAGCTGCAAGTGGTTGCGCACCGCCCATACCACCAAGACCACCTGTTAATACCCATTTACCACTAGCGCTACCTGCAAAATGTTGCTTTGCCATAGCTACAAAGGTTTCGTAAGTTCCTTGTACTATGCCTTGCGAGCCAATATAGATCCAAGAACCCGCCGTCATTTGCCCGTACATCATCAAGCCTTTTTTATCGAGCTCGTTAAAGTGCTCCCAATTTGCCCAGTGTGGAACAAGATTTGAGTTAGCAATAAGCACGCGAGGAGCATTACTGTGGGTTTTAAATACTCCAACGGGTTTTCCTGATTGTACAAGCAGGGTTTCGTCGCTTTCGAGCCTATCGAGGGTTTCTATAATTTTGTCATAACTTGGCCAATCACGTGCTGCTCGGCCAATACCACCATATACAACAAGTGCATGAGGATGCTCTGCAACTTCAGGGTCTAAATTATTCATTAGCATGCGCTTGGCAGCTTCTGTTTGCCAGCTTTTAGCACTTATTTTATCTCCATGAGGTGCACGTATTACGC